>NZ_DATNPA010000272.1:0-13261 GCF_036703385.1 Allocoleopsis sp.
GCCGCCTAGAAATTGTCCAGAACCCGAATACGCCATCCAGAATTTTGGAACAGTTAGCCAAAGATGATGAACTTTGGGTTCGTTTAGGAGTTGCTGCAAACCCCAAAACACCAGGAAGAATCCTAAGCAAATTAGTTGAGGATAATTATGTTTTGCTCAACCCAACTTTAAATAAAAAATCCAATATTTCTATCAGTTATTTTACGGAAAATAATTATGCTTTGCTTACCAAGAAATTAGCTGTCAATCCTAATGTAAATGCCAGCTTACTCTCAGAAATATTAGCGCCTGAGACAGAGTTCTGGATTGGGTTGGAAGTTGCGGGTAACCCTAACGCACCTGCATCACTCCTAGAAAAATTAGCGACAGTTGAAGATTATATAATGTTACGAAAGTTGGCTTCAAATCCCAACACACCCCCCAACATCCTATTCCAGTTAGTGAGAAACGAGGATTTCAAAGTTCGTCAAAATCTTGCCTTAAATCCCAACACACCCATGAGCATTCTAGAAGAGTTATTAGGTGATCGCGAATTCGTTGTTCGTACCTATGCAGCTGTGAGGTACTTGGCGCAAAACCCTCAGGGTTTATCAGTGGTGCTGAAACATTGCGCCAAAGACTCTGCTACATCTTTTAACCGTCTACTTGTTCTGTTGCACCCTGAAATTCCAGGTAAAACGCTAAGCGAAAACTGTCGCTCCGAAGCATGGCTGCATCGTTATGCGATCGCGCAGCACGCTAATACTCCAATTGATACTCTTAAACTATTGGCTCTTGATGCCAACCGTGTTGTTCGTGCGGCGGCTAGAGCCAATTTAGAGAGCCACTAAAGTGGCTACTTCAAACAATGTCTATCCGAAAAAACTTACATGCTCTTGTCGTTAATTTTCGGTGACTTGGGGATTAGGTTGACTTAAAGTGGAATTTTTAGCTGGAGAAATACCGCTAATTCTCAAGACATCTGTAAAAGTTGGGCAGTAAGGGTCTAATCCAAAGGTTGCTGGACTAACGGGATTTTGATAGGTAAAATGCCGATAGTTCATGCTGAACCGATCCCATGCTGCCATCTGAATCCGGAACAGAACAATTAAGATGTCGGCAAGCCAAAGAGATAAGGGCACGCGAAAGTAAATTTTTTTATCTAGATAGGCACAAACTTCTTCCACCGCTTGATTAACCGTTAAGGGTTGGTTTCCTAAAACCAATCGGTGAGCCGATATCGATTCTGGGTCTTCGATCCAGTTGGGGTCGCGAGGATGGTCAACGAGGTAGTGCACCACCTGAGCAATATCTCGTCCGTGGATGAAGTGAAAGCTAGCGTCAGCTTTGAGCCAGCGAATTATGTCAACCCATTTCACAACATCTTGGATGCCAGAGGAGATATGGGAGTAAGGCTTGTTAACGTCTCCTCCCAATACGAGGGTGGGAAATAGAATGGTAATTTTGGGCGCGATCGCTAATTTCGGTAACTGCACTAAACATTGGTACTTGGAACGAATATACTCCGTTCCCAGTTGACCGGCTTCCTTGAGTATTTGGTTATTCCGATCTAGAACACTAGCGGTTGAGAAGTAAATGACCTGTTCACAAACCAACGGGTCGAGCAATTCCATTAACCGCATGGTTTTGACAACATTAATGTCAAACGATTCCTGTTGTCCTCCCCAAGCGGTTGCTGCCAGGATTGCCATGTTCATCGTCTTGAGCAAGTCAGCAAAGCGTTCAATCTGGCGCAAGTCTGATCGTAAAATTGTGACACCAGGACGAGCTTCGTAGTCAAAGCCCAGTTTATCTGGATTTCTGACTAACAGATACAGCTCGTGTTCCGTTTCCTGAATCAAGGCTTCGGCGATGTAGTGACCAATACAGCCACTGGCACCCGTCAAGAGAATCCGCTTGGGGGTCATGGACTTTTTGATTTGGGAGGTTAGATTTGGGATTAACTAATAGCTAGGAACAGCCAGTAATTGATCGGCTTGTTTGGCGGTTTCAAAGAAGAATCTCACATTGTCTTCGGGGGTTCCCGGTAAGACACCGTGACCGAGGTTAAAGATATGACCTTTTTTGCCTGCTTTCCGAATTGTATCGAGGATGCGATCGCGGATAAACTCCTGTGACCCAAACAGAACGCCAGGGTCCATATTCCCCTGCACGTTCATATCCCAGCCTAATCTTTGCCGTCCTTCAGCCATATCGACCGTCCAGTCTAAGCTGACAATATCGACGCCTGAGCGCCCCATTCGTTCCAGTACACCAGCACTACCGCTGATGTAGAGAATTAGGGGTGTATCTGGGTGAGTTTGTTTGACTTGCTGTACCACTCGTTGCTGATAGGGTAAGGCGAAGGTGTCGTAGTCTTGGGGACTCAGCTGACCCGCCCAAGAATCAAACATTTGCACGACCTGAGCACCATTATCAATTTGATAACGAACATAAGTCGCGATCGCATCTGCCAATAACCCTAGAAACTGATGCAGCATGGTTGGTTCTGAGAACGCCATACCTTTAATAATGGAGTAATTTTTCGAGCTTTTCCCCTCAATGGCATAAGCCGCTAGCGTCCAGGGAGCACCGACAAAACCCAGCACTGTGCTTTGGTTGCCCACTTCCCGCCGCAGCGTCTGCAAAATCTCCCCAACAAACGAGAGTTTTTCTAACTCTAAAGGATGCAATTTGTCAAGCTGTTTTTGGGAACGAATCGGTGGGTCAATAATTGGCCCCTTGCTTTCGATGATGTCGAACGGAATACCTAGCCCTGGTAAGGGTGTGAGAATATCGGAAAACAAAATCACCCCATCCGGCTGAAACGCCTTCCAGGGTTGCAGAGAAACTTCTATGGCAATTTCTGCAATTTCCGAGCGATCGCGAAATGAAGGATATTTATCTCGTAAATCTCGATAAGCTTTCATATATCGACCCGCCTGCCGCATCATCCACACAGGGGGACGGTCTAATTCTTCACCACGCGCTGCCCTCAATAGGTAGGGAATCTGGGTTCCTCCAGTCATCTAATCTTTACCCTAAATAATTTTTAAATGCATTTGTTAGCTTATCATTCTCAGATTACTTAAAGGGTTGAAGGTTTAAGGTTAGGGGCTTGAAGGTTTGAAGATTGGATGGAACGTTCAACCTGCAACCTGCTAACCTGCAACCCTTCTTCAACTGACCAACTTTCAACTCTTGAGCTATCTGCCCCAACTCAGCGTACCTTGGTCTGCATCTAGCTCAACAAGCTGTCCTACAGGGAGAGCCGCATTAGCTCCTTCGTGACCAAAGGGGAGGTCACTGACAATGGGAACGTCCAGGTCACCTAAGCGATCGCGCAACACTTCGTCTACAGTCCAACTCGGTATATCCTTGGGTGGCTCACAGCGGCTGAAACGCCCCAAAGCAATGCCTCGAACCCCTTTAAACGCACCACTCATCCGCCACTGAGTCAACATGCGATCGATGCGGTAGGGGGCTTCTGTCACATCTTCTAAGGCAAGAATCACCCCTTCGAGAGCGGGTTGTACGGGTGTTCCCAATAGATGAGTCGCGACAGTCAGATTAGCGGGTAACAAAATACCATTAACCACTCCGCCACCCCAACCAACCCCTGTAAGGGGTTGGAGAGGTCCTCCTTCCACACAGTCGAACAACCGTTTGAGCGACCACTCAGGCTCTGCGGCTAGAGTGGTTAGTACCGGCCCATGAACACCGGAGATGCCACATCCACAAAGACTCCACAACAAGCCAGTAATATCAGAAAAACCAATCAGCCACTTTAGGGTTGAAGGTTGTTCGCATAGCGTTCCCCTTACTCCAAAGGAGTAGGGTAGGGGTGGGTTGGAAGACGGGTTCAATGCTTCAATCTTCAACCTGTTAACGTTCAACTTTTGAGAACTCTCCACATTCCCCTGAGCCGCATTCAACTCATCGGTTGATGACCATGTCCAGTCTTCTAGAAGTCTGGCGCTGCCATATCCACCTCTTGTACAGAGGATGCCCCGACATTCGGGGTCTTGCCAAGCTTCTGCTAACTGCTGGCGTCGTTCAGCGTCTTTCCCAGCGAGGTAACCTTCTCTGGCATCCCAGTTAGCTTGCAGTTCGACCCTGTACCCCTTGCTTCGCCAAATTTCCACACCCTTTTGGAAAGCCTCAAACTCTCGTAAGGCTCCACTTGGAGTAATCACTCGCAGTAAATCTCCTGGTTTTAGCGGAGGTGGTAGCTGGCAGTGCAAGTCATGAGTCATTGTGAATAAAAAGTTACAGGTTAGTCCGTTAGCAGGTTAGCAGGTTAGAAGACTGGTTGGAACCTTCTTCAACCTTCAACCTCAACCTTCAACCTTCAACCCTTCTAGCTCAACCGCGCTGTACATTCGAGAATCAACTTTTGATTAGCCAGAGCGTAAGGCTGAATTTCTAGAGCTTTCCGAAATGCTTGAATGGCAGCCCTGTACTCTCCCAATGCAGCATGACACAAACCCAGACCATGCAGTGCACCAAAATGAACCGGATTGAGTTTGATGACTTGCTGACAATCTGCTTTTGACTTGTTGTACTCTCCAAGAACAAAGTAAAGAACAGCGCGTCGATTCCATGCTTCTGCAAAATCAGGCTGATCCTTAATCAATTCGGTGAGCAATGCTTCAGCCTGCTTTACATCCCCAACGGTAAACAGGGTTTGGCTACGTTCAAGTAGTTCCAACCCATATTGTCCCTTTTGATGAAACCAAATGCGCCAGAGTTCTTCCGTTGCCTGATTGCGAACATGCTCGTCAGGGTTTTTCAAGTCTTCTAATAAGGCCTTGATTAATTGTTCATTCATGAATAGGCTGTCCTGTGTGGGAGCGTTGGTCAACTGAGTTTTCTAACCATTGTGTACTCTCGTAGCTGTCCCTGTTGCGGTACCTCTCTCATGAAGTGGTTTCAATCACAACTCGATGGGAGCGTTATTAAGGATTTGTTAGGCTGAAACAGCGTTATCTGTATCTGCCTAAAGAAATACCTGTGAAGACCTTTAATCGGTTAGGAATTGTCGTTACCACTATTGTGATTGTTGCGATCGCATTTACCCTAGCCACTCAATTTTTCCCAGTTACCATTGCCAGTGCTGAAGCCTTTGGTCATCCAGGGATTTGCCCAATTTGGTCGCCTTCAACCCTGACTTTTCTAGGTACTGCCTCTAATCCCACTTCAAAAGTATGGTTCACGGGTTCTAATGGCATTCTGGGCGAGGTATTTTACCCTGGAGTAGACAAGCCAGCAACGGTAGACTGGCAGTTTTTAGTGGGGGATGCTGGCAATACCTGGGTTGATGAAGAAAAGCGGGATACTACTAGTCAGGTTACTCTAAATCATCCTCATTCGCTCTCTTGGATGATCAATAACACCGCTAAAAGCGGCTTGTATCAGATTCAAAAGCTGATTTTTACCGACCCCAACCGTAATACTTTAATCCAGCAGGTGACTTTCACCGCCTTAAAGGGAACCCTCGCAGACTTCAACCTTTACACCCTGTATCATCCTGCTATTGATAATGAAGGACAGGCCACCACTGGTTACAGCACGACCTACAAGGGGAGAAAAATGCTGGTGGCTAAAAACTCAAGTAGTGGTCAGGCATCAGCGCTAGCAAGTTCCCTTCCCCTCAAAGCGGGCATGATGTCCAATGGATTCGTCGGACACAGCGATGGTTGGCAAGACCTCAAGGGCGGTAGAGGTGATTTTACGATGAACTGGACTTATGAGTCAGCCACGAATGGCAACATTGCCCAGATGGGAATGTTCGACTTGACTCCTTACGGCGACCAAAAATCGCTCACTTTCAATCTGGTACTCGGCTTTGGCAACAGTGATGCTGAGGCGGAAGCTCTGGCAGTAGAAACGCTAAGTGATGATTTCTCCAGGATGCTGTTTACCTATAACACTCAATGGAACAGTTACACGGATAGCCTCAATAGATTTGGTGGTACCGCCGACCAGCAGTACTACGTTGCGGCAATGGCAATTAAGGCCGCGACGGATAAAGCTACGGGTGCCATTGTTGCAGGTTTGGGTAATCCTTGGGGTAACTCAAACTACTCAATCTGTACGCCGTTTGGTATCCCTATGCAAGGCGGCTATCACCTCGTTTGGCCTCGTGACTTGTATCAAATCGCTAGTGCTTTGATTGTGGCAGGTGATACAGCTACGGCTTCCAAGTCACTGGACTGGTTGTTGACTACTCTGCAACAACCGGATGGCCATTTTGTCCAGAATGCCTTTCTGGATGGTACGCCTTACTGGAATAGTGTGCAAATGGACGAAACGGCTTTGCCCATTGTCCTCGCTTGGAAACTCGGTCGTACTGATGCCGCTACCTATACCAAGCACATCAAACCAGCAGCGGATTACATTGTGAAACATGGCTCCGTAACGCAGCAAGAACGTTGGGAAGAAAACTCTGGCTACTCTCCTGGTACTATAGCGGCTGAAATTGCAGGTCTAGTTTGTGCAGCAGACATCGCCAGAGTGAACGGTGATACAACGAGTGAAGCGAACTATCTAGCGACCGCAGACTCCTGGCAGAGTAAAGTGGAATCCTGGACGTACACGACGAGTGGTTCTATCGGAAATGGGCAATATTTTGAACGGATTGATGATAATGGCAATCCCAACGATGGACACCCGTTATTCATTAGTAATGGAGGTGGGTTTTATGACGAACGTTCAATCGTAGACAGTAGCTTTTTAGAACTAGTGCGTCTAGGAGTAAAAGCGTGGAATAATCCCTATATTCTTTCCTCGATCGCAGCAATTGACTCGACGATCAAGCAAACAATTCCGGGCAAAGGAGACGGCTTTTTCCGTTACAATCACGACGGCTACGGTGAAACGTCCACGGGAGATGACTATACGGGTGCTGGTATCGGGCGTTTGTGGCCTATTTTTACAGGGGAACGCGGTCATTTTGCCATTGCCAGCGGTGAGAAGGCTGATGCTTACTTAGCAACGATGCGTGCCTTTGCCAACAGTTCCTACATGATTCCGGAACAAGTCTGGGACAATAACGCACCTTCTAGCTACACTCCTGGAACTCCGACTAAATCAATGACACCGCTTTCTTGGTCAATGGCAGAATATATCACGCTGTTGGCATCGAATTACACAGGTCAAGTCATGGATATGCCAGCTATTGTTTATCAGCGCTACGTAAAAAACTCAGCTGAGAACAAAAATGCTTAAGGCCGTTAGCCAGCGCTAGTAGATAATGGCAGTGATACAGTTACCGTTGTACCGACATTAACCTCGCTGTCAATTTGAATCTCTCCGCCCGATAATTCCACGCATCTATTGACAATGGCAAGACCTAAGCCCGTTCCTTCAATCCGACCCACATTGCTACAACGGCTAAACGTTTCAAACAAGCGATTTCGCTCTTTTGCTGGAATACCAATTCCCTGGTCTTGGATTCGGAAGATTGTTGTATTATCCTGACAAACTAAGCTAAATCGAATTTTTTTTCCATCAGGAGAATATTTCAGAGCATTGGAAAGGATATTAGTAAGAATATGCCGTAATAATCCTTCATCCATTTCTACTTGAGTACAGTTTCCCTGGCAACTAAAGCTAATAGGATGTTTGTTATTGTCGCCAAGCTGCATGGCTTCTGTTAGAGAGCGGCAAAATTTCTCTAAATTTAAGGGAGTCGGCTCATACTGAAATTGTCCAACTTCCGTTTTACCCAAAAGCATGACCTCATCGAGCAGTTGAGTCATATTATGAATGCTCGTGTTCATTTGCTCAAAACACTTAATTTTTTTGGCTGGGGTCAACTTGTCCTCAAAATCTTGCAATAACTGAGACGTTAATCTTAATGTCGTTAAAGGATTGCGGAACTCATGGGAAACCATTGAAATGAAGGTAGACTTTAATTGGTTCAACTCTCTTTCTTTGTAGAATGACTGGAGAATTGCCGCCTCACTCTCCTTCAGCCGTTTGAGAATTTGGGATCGTTCAATGGTATAGCAGATAGTGCGTCTCAGTACTTGAATATTGACCTGATCTTTGACTAGATAGTCCTGTGCGCCTTTGGACATGGCTTGCAAGGCTAACTCTTCATCATCAAATGCTGTTAGAATTACAACGGGAACATCGGGTATAGAAGTACAGAACTGAGTAACAGTATCGACGCCATCAGAATCTGGCAAGCGTAAATCTAATAGGGCAATATCAAAGGTGCGCTCACGGCAGCTCTCAATGGCTTTACCTAATCGCTCAACATGAGCCAGATTCCACTTTCCTGAACCAGCACGCAAGAAAATTCGATGAAACAGCTCGGCATCGCTGGGACTATCTTCGACTAGCAGGGCGTGAATCAATAATTCATTCATAGGAAAGCTTAGATAGTAAGCATGGAGAACTTAAGAAATAAGAATTTTTGAGTCTTTCACACCCTTGGAAGTGATCTGAATCAATGGATGAGGGCTTTGGAGAGTATTTTAATCTATTTCAATCACTCGGCAACAGAACGGCTGCCAACCAAAACTCCTTAATCAGTTGTACGACATTAATAAATTGCTCAATATCTATAGGCTTGGTCACATAACAATTGGCATTAAGGTTATAAGAACGGAGTACGTCTTGCTCATCGTTGGATGTCGTCAAAATCACAATAGGAATGCGTTTCAAATCAGCATCTAATTTAACTGCTTCTAGAACTTCACGACCATCCATTCCCGGTAAATTTAGGTCAAGTAATATCAGATCAGGTCGTGGCGCATCGGTAAATTCTCCCTCGTGACGCAAGTATTCCATTGCAGTCTCACCATCTTCAACCCAATGTAAATTATTAGCAATTTTGGCTTTGCTAAATTCCCGAATGGTGAGATGGGCGTCGCTGGGCGAGTCTTCGACCAGCAGGATTTCAATGGGTCGGAAATTCTGATAATTTTTCATGAAAGCTTAGGGGGAGAGTGAAGTAAAAGGTTGTTCCCACTCCGGGTTCGGATTTAGCCCAAATAGACCCGCCGTGGCGAGTGACAATTTTCTTACAAATCGCTAGTCCAATCCCAGTGCCGGGATACTCTCGACGGGTGTGGAGTCTTTTGAAAACCTCGAAAATCCTTTCTAGGTACTGGGGTTTGATACCAATTCCATTATCTCGCACCTGAAACAGCCAATGGTTATCTTGTTGTTCGGCGGTGATATGGACTTGGGGCGGTTCGTTGCGATAGAACTTGATGGCATTGCCGATGAGGTTTTGTAATAGCTGAATTAGTTGGTTTTGATCGGCATTTACCGTTGGAAGCGGATCGGCTGTGATAGTAGCTTGGTTGTCTGCGATCGCTACCTGTAAGTTTTGCAAGGCTTGCTGTAAAACCACATTACAATCAGTAGGCGCGAACTCTTTACCGCGAGTTCCGACGCGAGAATAAGCCAGCAAGTCTTGAATAAGCTGCTGCATTCGCTTGGCACCATCGATGACAAATTCTGCATACTCTTGAGCCGTTTCATCGAAGCGCTCACCATACTCGTTCACTAGCAGTTGGGTATAGCCTGTAATCGCTCGTAGCGGTTCTTGTAAATCATGGGATGCAACATAGGCAAATTGTTCCAATTCCTGATTTGATCGCTGAAATTCTTGATTAAGAATGGCTAACTGCTCATTTGTTTGCTGAAGTTGCTCGTTGGTTTGTGCTAGCTCTGCCGTTCGCTGTTCCACTCTGGATTCTAGCTCCTGATTTAATCGCAAGATGGCCTTTTCAGCTCGTTTGCGATCGCTAATGTCGCGAATAACAGCGAGTAAACCCGTTGAATTGCCGTTCGCATCCCTGAGTACGCTAACTGCCGAATCGACGTGAATTTGGGAACCATCTCGCCTGACATGGATATTTTCTCCGTGCCAGGTACCTGTCGTCGCTAATGCGTGATGGGCTTTTTGCTGGTCGGCAGGGTTGTACCAGGAATACTGATATCCTTGGGAGAGGAAGAAACCCATGATTTCCTCGGCTTTGCAGCCATAAAGTTTTTCCGCCGCCTGATTCCAAAAAGTAACCCGTTTCTGAATATCAAGGGCAATGACGGCATTGCTCACCTGAGAGAGGATATCCGCCTGAAATTTAATCTGTGCCTGTGCCTGCCTGCGCTCGGTAATGTCTTCAATCGCACAGAGAAGGCAGGGTTTATTGGCGATGTGAATGGTTTCTGCACTAAGTCGGCACAGTCGAGCGTTACCGAACTTATTGATGAAATGGACTTCGCGATTTTTGATTGTGCCTTGAGATTTTAGCAACTCAATCATGTGTTCCCGCTGTTGAGCCGTTGGCCATATTCCCAAGTCCAGTGTGGTTTGTCCAATTGTCTCTTCAGGGGAATAACCCAACAAATCCTCAAAGCGTTGGTTGCAGTCTAAACAGCGTCCCTCTTCCAGGGTAGTGATTAGCATAGCCAAAGGATTACAATGGAATGCCTTGGCAAATTTTTCCTCGGAGATGCGTAGCGCCTCTTCCATTCGCTGGCGATCGCGCTCTGCTCGCAATGAGAGAATACCATAGCTGACATTATCCGCCAGTTCTGTTAACAACTGCACTTCTTCTGTATCAAAGGCATCAGCTCTGGTGGAATAGAGATTCAACGCGCCGAAAACTTGTTCGCGCTCGGTTAGAGGCACTGCCAGTGAGGACTGATACCCTCGTTTACAGGCTTCCTCACGCCAGGGAGCTAAGTTGGGATCGGTTAATATATTCTGAGCGATCGCAGGTTGTCCTGACCGAATTGCCCTACCCGTCGGCTCTTGTCCTCGCTGAGTATTAGCCCAGGTAATGCTTGCCCTTTGCACGTAACCCGCTTCATGCCCTGCATAAGCCACAGGTTGAATGGTTTTACCTTCGTCCTGTTGAACATACCCAACCCAAGCCAGATGATATTCTCCCAGATCGATCAGCAACTGGCACACTGTTTGTAATAAACCGAACTCCTCCGTGGCTTGAGCAACAGCCCGAATCGAAGCACTCAACACCCGTAACGCTCGATTAATAGCATTAAATTCTGCGGCTTCTGCTCGTTTGCGTAGTTCAGCTTGCCGATAGGCATCACTAATATCACGAGCAACCCAGACGACTGAATCATCGGGTAAGGGTGAAATCTTGGCTGTAAACCAAATTTCTTGGTCATTAATCCGTAGACTATAGTCAAAATCGATGGGTTGCTGGGTTGCCAATGCTTGTTGTACTTTACCGAACCAACTTTCACGGGTTTCTTCTTGCAGAAATTGTTTAACGGTTAAGTTGGCAAGATTGGTGTCCCAGGTGGGCGAATCGGTTGCTTTCGTAGGTACAACTTGGATGCTGTTTTTACCATCAATCACCAGTACAATGTCAACCATCGCCTCAAATATGGCACGCATTTGCTGCTCGGAACTGAAAAGCTTGTCTTCAAGCAACTGGCGCTCGCAAATTTCTTGTTGCAATTGCGTGTTCGCGTGCCTCAATTCCTGGGTTTTATCGGTGAGGGTTTGCTGCAAAAGTTCAATTGTGGAGTAGAGTTCCACTGGGTCTAGGGCGTGTAAAATACTACTTTGCGTAATAATGCCTGCTAAGTATCCAGCCTCATCTACAACCACCAAGCGCCGGATTTCCTGCTGTTGCATGAGCTGATTAGCTTGCCATAGGGTGTCACTCGGATGGATGGGAAGCAGTGGGCAACTCATCACAGCTTCAGCTGAAGTGTGGACAAAATTGAGTCCTTGGCTCGTAAATTTAACAATATCCCTTTCTGTAATAATCCCAACAGGTATCAATTGGGTTGCAGGTTGAAGGTTTGTTTGGGTTGCAGGTTGCTCTTTAGCAGGTTGCAGGTTGGTTGGGTTTGAACCTTCAACATTCAACCTTCCAACATTCCAACCTTGCTGTGAACCTTCAACATTCAACCTTCCAACATTCAACCCTTCTAAAGGCTGACAAATCACGACACAGCTTTTACGATGGGTTGCCATCTGCTGCGCTACTTCAAAAACTGAGGCCGTGATTGGGGCGGTAATCACCTCAGTTGTCATCATTTCCCTGACGCGCCGTAGTTGCAATAGGTCTGTGGGTTTGAGAATTGCCCTTAAACTTTCGGGGGTCACAATACCCAGTACACCCCCCTGGTCATCAAGGATGGGTAAATGACGAATCTGAGCGCATCGCAACTGAGCGAGTAATGAGAAAATATCGCAGATTTCTGCAAGAGGAAGGGTAATCAATTCCTCGGTCATAACCTGGGAAAGGGCAATCCCCTCTAAGGCCATCTGATGAGCTGTGATTCGGACGACATCTCGCTCCGTGAAGATTCCGACTACTTTCTGCTGATCTACGATTAAAGTACAAGTGGAGCGATGCTGACTCATCGCTGCGATCGCTTCCATCACGGGAGTGTTAGAAGGCATCATCAGGGGATGCTTGTTGATCGCTTGCTCGAGTTGAATTGAAGCGTTTATTGACATAGGTTGTGAAGGGATGGCGCGAATAGGAGAGCGATCGCCTTAAAGCCGTGACCAGTGAACAGTTATCAGTGACCAGATAACAGGAAGGGGATGGAACCCCAACATAATAACTACCACCTTTCTTATAGGGGATTTTTACTCCCACCTTTGGGTTCATCAGCGACCAACTGTTCACTGTTCACTGTTAAAGCCTATTCACTTTACTTAAAATATCCAAGAACCACTGTTCCATGCGATCGCCCATCGCATGATTAGAATATTCGGCTTCTACCCTTTGGCGGCAGGCAAGGCGATCAATTGTATCTAATTTTCCCAATGCCTCGACCAATCCTTCGACAGAATCAGGTTCCACTAAAAAGCCAGTTTTCCCATCTTCGATGATTTCTGCTGGTCCTCCACGACGGTAGGAAATCACCGGCACTCCACAAGCAAGAGCCTCAATGGCTACATTTCCAAACGCTTCCACCCAACGCGGCGTCATCAACAGTGCGCGACACTGACGTAAGCGTTTTTGCAGTTCATCTGTGGAGAGAAACCCAACATATTCGATGGGAGCGTTTGGGTAATCGCCCAGAATCTGCTGCCAGTAGTCTTCATGTTGTAGGAACCCCATAATTTTGAGGGGAATTTCGGTTAACTGCGAGGCAGCGACTGCATCTTCTAACCCCTTTTCCGGCGCAATGCGACCAACCCACCCCACCCAAGGTGCTGGTTCGGCACAAAACTCATATAGGGACAGATCAATGCCATTTTTAACACACCGACAACGGTTGGCAAAGCTAAATGTTTCTGCCTGTGCTAGAGAGTGGACGC
>NZ_DATNPA010000273.1:0-4326 GCF_036703385.1 Allocoleopsis sp.
GTGATTGGGATAGGCATCCCAGAGATGACAGGTGCAACCTTTGGTTCACTCCCATCGGGGTTACGCCGTATAATTCCAGGCAATCTACTGCTCGTTGAGCGTCCCTCAATCCCACTCACTGATAACTTCCGGGATGAAGATGGGGAATTGCCCCCTAAAGCCAGTTGCGCTGCATCTTGCCGAAATTGCTGTTTGACTGAGTTGGGGGCTTGGGAATCCTGTTCCTGTAGGGATTGAGCAAGGGATTGACCCGATATGAATTTTAAGTGAGTTGGCAAGAGGGCGTTGGTTGAAGTCGCGGTTATCTCTAAGGTAGTTAGTACCAGAACAGCACTTGTCAAGTGGCGAACATCAAGCATGAATTTCTAGGTTTAGCTGACAGGTAAAGGATTATTGTCCCAAGCAAACGGCGATCGCTCAAAGCGCAGCACCCTAGAGAAGCAATCGCACTCGTTGACAGTCAATTCATTGAGAAGTCCTAAATCTTGTATCACCGTTTACAAGCCAGGTGATTTTAAAGATAGGAATAATTGGCTGTGTTCTCTCCTAAGTTGGCATCAAACCTAAGAAGTATTCATCAAGTTAAGTTGCAAATTTGGTAACTAGTAGTCACTACCTGAGTGGATTTGTCAAGCAGAGTCAACTATTTCCCTGAGCCGAGTAGAGACGCCTAACGTAGCGATCGCTACACGATAAACTCTCTTAAGAAACGCCTATTTCGCTCTATCTGGGTTTAGTAGAAAATGCTCTATTCTCTTCCAAGAGAAAGATGCTCTACCGTTTCAAACAGGAGACAATCAAAAACAATTTACCTTAACCACTCAGCCCTTTTCAGAAAAGAGCTGTAACCATAAAGATTATTTTTTCATAGATAGTCGGATACTGTTGGCGAATTAACTGAGGGGTCAGATCCCTCCCCACACCCCCTAAGAGGAGAGGGGCTTTCCGGCTCCTCCTTCCCTTGCTTCTTAAGGAGGCTGGGGGGTTAGGTTTTCCGAATGCGCCAACAACATCTAGCCGTCTTTGTTAGGAGTTAGCCGCACCTTCTTAGGAGCAGCTATTTTTCCTGTGGCATACAGTTTGGTATGAGAGGGTTGATGACTCTTTAACAACATAAAAATTTTGGTGATTCGATTTCAATAAACCTAGCTCTAAAAAGGAAATCACAAGTGAAAATAGGCTCTATTTATCTGGGTGACAGTCATTGTGAATTTACGGTTTGGGCACCTGCTCACGATGATGTAGCGGTGCAAATTGTTTATCCTGAAAACCGCCTTATCCCCATGCAAAAGGATGAACAGGGATACTTTAAAGCACTCGCTGAATGCATTAAGCCTGGAACACTTTATTACTACAAAATAGCCGGGGATGATAGACCCGATCCCGCATCTCATTATCAACCGAAAGATGTACATGGGCCTTCCTCTGTCGTCGATCATAGCCAGATGAATTGGACTGATGCTAATTGGTCTGGTATTCCCTTAGAGGAAATGATCATTTATGAATTGCACGTTGGGACGTTCACGCCAGAAGGTACGTTTGAAGAGATAATTCCCCGATTAAGGGAGTTGCGCGAGTTTGGAGTTAATGCAATTGAGATTATGCCCGTTGCTCAATTTCCGGGCGATCGCAACTGGGGTTACGATGGAGCCTATACTTACGCTGTGCAGAATTCCTACGGTGGCCCCGAAGGCTTGAAAAAACTCGTGGATGCTGCTCACCGCGAGGGCTTATCCGTCATTCTCGATGTCGTTTACAACCACTTTGGCCCTGAAGGAGCCTATTACAGTCTATATGGCCCTTACTTCACGGAGATGTACAAGACGCCTTGGGGCATGGCGATGAATTTTGATGATAAGTACAGTGAGGGGGTGCGTAATTACTTCATCGAAAATGCTCTGTATTGGTTCCAAAACTATCACTTTGATGCTCTGCGATTAGATGCCATCCACGCTATTTATGACTTGGGGGCGACACACATTTTGCAAGAAATGGCAGAGAAGGTTGAAGCTCTTGCCAAATCTGGGGGTAGAAAACTTTATTTAATTGCTGAAAGCGATTTAAACGATGTTCGGGTCATTCGCGAAAAAGAGTTGGGTGGACATGGTATGGATGCCCAATGGAGCGACGATTTCCATCACGTCCTTCATGTATTGCTCACAGGCGAAAAGAGGGGATATTACCAAGATTTTGGAAGCGTTGAACAGCTAGCTAAAGCTTATAAAAATAGCTTTGTTTACGACTGGAAATATGCTCCTCATCGTCGAAGATATCACGGCAGTGATGCGAGTGATCGCCCCGGTTATCAATTTGTCGTTTGCACCCAAAATCACGACCAAGTTGGTAATCGTATGCTAGGTGAACGCTTGACTCATCTAGTATCGTTTGAAGCGTTAAAGCTTGCGGCGGGTGCGCTCATGCTTTCTCCCTACATTCCTATGCTATTTATGGGTGAAGAGTATGGGGAAGATTCTCCTTTCCTCTACTTTGTCAGTCACACAGATCAGGATTTAGTTGAGGCAGTCAGACAAGGAAGAAAAAGAGAGTTTGCTGACTTCCATGCAGAAGGAGAATTCATCGATCCCTTCAGCCTTGATGCTTTCGAGCAATCTACCCTGAAATGGGATAAACGGCAAGAAGGCAAACACAAAGCGCTGTTAGAACTTTATCAGCATTTAATTCAGTTACGCCGCACCTTGCCTGCCCTCAAACAACTCGATAAGCAAAATCTAAACGCTTCTGCCGTTGAAGAAGATAAACTTCTTTTCCTCCGGCGAGGAAGTAGTGGCGACCAAATCTTCTGCATGATGAACTTCAATGATAAAGAAGTGACTTGTCAAACCGCTCCCGGTGGAATCTGGCGAAAAATTTTGGATTCGTCCGATGAGAAATGGATGGGTTCAGGCTCTACTCTGCCCGAAAAACTAATCCGAGGGCAGGAAGTAAAAATTCGTCCACAAAGTTTTGCACTCTACCAGCTGGAAACATTAGCACAATAGACCTCTTGCTCTCATTCAATTTTTGCCGCCCTAACCCCCCAAGAAAAAAAGGCTTCGTCCTTACTCCTCTCTCCTAAAAGGAGAGAACTGTCTTGGGTGGAGGAACCGGAATCTCCAAGTCCCCCCGAATTGGGGGATTTAGGGGGCATTTCAGGATTTATGCAAGAGACGTTCATGAGCGTACCTGCTCACACTCCAGGATGAAAGGAGACTTTCAAAACAGGTCTAATGAACTGAACCGACGTGAGCTGAAAAATCTTGATGCTCAGATTTCTTCCACGAGAAAGATGCGCGATCGCTAGCAAAGGGAGAAAATCTAGACCGACTCCCCTTTTTCCCAGTGCGTGGAATTAAAGATGAAAATCGGCGCTCATTATCTTGGTGACGGTCGTTGTGAATTTACGGTTTGGGCACCCGCTCACGAAGATGTAGCTGTACAAATAGTATCCCCTGCTCAGCGTTTGCTTCCCATGCAAAAAGACGAATGGGGGTATTTTAAAGTACTCGCTGAAGAGATTGAGCCAGGAACACTTTATTTCTATAAACTTGGAGTAGAGATAGATAGACCCGATCCCGCGTCCCACTCTCAACCCAAGGACGTACACGGCCCCTCTGAGGTAATTGATCACAGCCAGATGAACTGGACTGATGCCGATTGGTCTGGCGTTTCCTTAGAGAAAATGATTATCTATGAACTGCACGTTGGCACGTTCACCTCGGAAGGAACCTTTGAGGCAATTATTCCTCGGTTACAAGAGTTGCACGAATTTGGAGTGAATGCGATCGAACTGATGCCAATCGGGCAATTTCCCGGCAACCGAAACTGGGGCTATGATGGCGTTTTCCCCTTCGCGCCGCAACATTCCTACGGGGGTTCCGAAGGATTAAAAAAATTTGTCGATGCAGCACACCAACACGGGATATCAATCATCCTCGACGTAATTTATAACCACTTTGGCCCCGAAGGAAACTACTTCAGTGACTATGGGCCTTACTTCACAGCCCACTATAAAACAGCTTGGGGCAATGCCATTAATTTTGATGGTGAATATAGCTACGGTGTGCGTAATTACTTTATTGCAAACGCCCTGTATTGGTTTGAGAACTATCACATTGACGCCCTACGCTTAGATGCCAGTGACCACCTATACGATATTGGTGTCAAACACTTCCTACAAGAACTCGCAGAAAACGTTGATTCCCTTTCTCAAAAACAAGGTCGGAAACTTTACCTAACAGCAGAGAATGATTTAAGTGATACTAAGATAATTCGTCCCATTGAATCAGGGGGCTATGGTATCGATGCCCAATGGAATGATGCTTTCCA
>NZ_DATNPA010000274.1:0-9881 GCF_036703385.1 Allocoleopsis sp.
AGGAGAATGAATACATAAATTCGTCTGGAATGACTCCAAAACCCCAATTAAATTCGGCTCTCCAATCGCTATACCCACCCGTTCTCCCGGTAACCCTGCCTTAGAGAGGCTCATACAGTGGATGATATTACTGCCAAATACTGGCGTCATTTCCGTGAAGTTCAACGCCGGAAAGGGGGGTGCATAAGCCGAGTCAATCAGCACTGGCACCTCAAATGATGCTGCCAAATCAGCAATTTTTTTCACCTCTTCATGGGTAAGGACGTTACCAGTAGGATTACAAGGGCGGGAGAAGATGACACAGCCGGTATCTTCTGTAATTCTCAGTTGGCTGAAGTCGGGACGATACTTAAAGCGGTGTGCCTTTTCGTCAATATCTAAGGTCGGTTTGTAAGCAACGACCGCCTCCGGTGTTAAGCTAACTCCACCGTAACCTGTGTAATCTGGACTCAGAGGCAGGACGACTTGTTTTAAGTTACCACTGGTTGTGTAGCCGCCAAAGGCATTAGTGGCGTAGAAGTAGATGGACTGACTACCTGGGGTAATTAAGATGTTGCGATCGCTCAAGTTTAGCCCATAGCGTTGATTAAAATCGTTTGCGATCGCTTCAATTAACGGCTGATATCCCTGACTCGAACCATAGCGACAAACCACCTCACCGTACTCTGAGCTCGCTAGTAGTTGTACCGTGCAATCCCGCCAAAGTTGCTCAACTTCTGGCAAAATCACTGGATTTCCCGCACTTAAATTAATAAACTCCTGCCCCTCACCCGTTCTTAATGTCTCTATAATGTCCTTCATAATTGCTCGAACACCCGTAAGGTTGGACATCTGGGTACCGAATTGTGACAGAGCAGGGTTCATAAGCAGTATGGCAATGCACAAAAATGAGAGGTTGACAACTTTGAGGTAAGCTGGCTTGTAATTATAACCTTTCGTCCGGTATTGCATCGATTTTATTGATAGCCTGGGGAGAGGGAAAGGTGCAACAAGATGGGAATTTGGCAAGTAGATTTTTATCGGCGTCCACTACGAGATACAACTGGGCAAGTGTTATGGGAGTTGTTAATTTGTGACGCAACTCGTCATTTTACCTATGAAGCCTTGTGTCCCCAGTCAGAAGTGAACGCTAATTGGCTGATTTCCCAATTACGGCAGGCAGCAGGTGACAATCTCCCAGGTGTAATTCAAGTGTTTCGCCCTCAGTCCCTGAGTTTAATGGAAACGGCAGCTCAACAATTGGGTATTGTTGTGGAAGCGACACGACACACAACGGCGTTAAAGCAATGGTTACAAGAACGGGCGTTGCAATACCCTAAGCAGGAGGGTTACACGGGTGAGGCTTATAATCCCATTGCCTTGGATAAACCGCCACCCTTACCACTAGCAGAAAATCTTTGGGGCGATCGCTGGCGCTTTGCGTCCATTCCAGCAGGTAACATTGAGGAAGCATTTCGCGATCGCCCAATTCCGATTTTAGAGATGCCGGAATCTCTCTTACCCCTCAAGCTCGGTTTAGCCTCAACGGTAGCCGTTCCAGGTGTAATCATTGATGGTGGGCGCAAGTCGATGCAACTCGCCCGTTGGCTTCAGGATGCTAAACCCATCTCACTGAACTACATAGCGGGTGCACCGGATGGTTTAATTCTAGAAGCTGGATTAGTTGATCGATGGGTTGTTGCGACATTTGAAGATATAGAAGTTGCAACCGCAGCGCAGATGTATGAACAACGCAAGCAGTTGAGTCAGGGATTGCATTTTTTGTTAGTGCAACCTGATGATTCTGGGATGACGTATACGGGGTTTTGGTTGTTGGGAACAGTGGGCTAGGAGAGGCGCATGGGTTTAACCCAACTGGGATTTTAGTGGAGCGAAAAACCTAACCCCCCAGCCCCTTTCCCTGCAAGGGAAGGGAGAGTAAATCTCCCCTCTCCTTGTAGCCTACTGTGTATATACAAATATCATTGACAGACCATTCGCTCCTTCGATCCTTCCTAGCCCCCCTTATTCCTGAACCAGTTGCAACAACAATCCGGTTTTGTGGTCGTCTTTTCACAGCCTTCTGATTATCTGAACGTTGTAGATGACACTAATTTGTCACTGCCACTTAAACGACATTTATTGGTCACGACGACACATAATTTGTCTTAGCGACATTAATCTGTCACCGATGACAATTAATTAGTCACTGTACGCTAGCAAGCGGGCGGCGAGAATCGAACTCGCATCATTAGCTTGGAAGGCTAAGGTTTTACCACTAAACTACGCCCGCAAAGGGTTGTGTCTGAAATTTCACTCTAACTAGGTTAGCACAAATTTCCCGAGGTGATGCAATACTCAGCCCCTTTTACAGGGGAAAGGTATCTAAATTCTGCTGGCGTCAGTGAGGCGGTTTGCTGAGTGAGCGTTGAGGATTACTCGTCAATCTACCAATCCACCAATCTGTTTCTACACCACCAATCCTTAGAGAAGCACTTGTTTTTTGGTGTAGGTATTGGCTGGTAACAAGGTATCGAATTGAAAAAAATGGCACCCTGTCCTGGAACGTTCTGTGAAAATCAAGCCTTACAATCTGCTGAACCTACTCCACGCTAAGCTATTCCACACTTAAATTACATAGTCTGGACGGGCAAGATGCCCATCCCACAAGATTTTTGTCAACAGCACTAGTGCAAACAAGAGGCGGAGCAGCTTATACCCAGCAAGCTTCCATCCGAGCGTAAAAATCACTCCTGATTCCCCAAAAATTTAACTGATCGAACTTCATCAACTTACCACTAGCCAAGCTCGGAAGATGACCCACGGGAGCCCAGGTTAAGGAAAAACTGAGGTCTTCATGTTTTTTCCATCTGCCCAGCAACATGAGACCACTGCGATCGCGCCACCCCACGCGGAGGCCGAATTCTTCGTAAAGCGCATTATCGTATTGACCAAATTCGCCTCCAATACCCCGCCAAATTTCTTTTTGCACACTGAAGCCGAATTGTCCACTACTATACTTTATCCAGAGCTGATCTATAGTGTGCAAATCGGTACAGGAAAAATTTTCAATTGAATCTATATTCAGATATCCTTCTTGTGCCCTATTCGCTGCTTTGAGTATGACGACCAAAGTTTCCTTATCAGCTTCCTCCCATTCTCCAGCTTTCAGCAAATCTCGCAGTCTGGTGTAGTCAATCTCCTGATCGGAACTGAGGTCATCTGGTTCCTCTGGGTCAATACTTAGACCAAAGGTTCTCTGCTTTTTAATTAAGGTTTGTGTGACAACATTAGAAGTTTCTCCAAGACGCTCATAATTTTCAACAATTTTGAAATACTTGGACTCAATTTTGCGATACTCTGCTTCTAGATCATAGTTGGGGTCTTGGTTCAAAAGAAGCGTCAGCAAAATATCAACCTCTTTCTCATTGAGAATAATATCGGGCTCTATCTGAGGATTAACTTGCTGGACTTTTCCTTTTGCATAATTATGCAATTCCCGAAGATAAATTAATCCAGCTCCATCTCGATCCGCTGCACCTGTCTCAAGCCCTTCAATAAAGTACTGCGTGTAGAGTGAAAGGCTTCCTCCTTCCGGCTCAAAGGATGTCTGTGTAGCCGTCGAAGAGGTGATAATAGCCCGTCCTGGAGCACCTAATTCCTGATGGAGCTTTATACCCACGCGTTCTTTTAGCCAAGTCTGCTCAAGGGCAGCACCGTAGCAACAGTCAAGAATTACTATTTGTCGCTCAGCGTCGCAAACCGCCAGTTCCTGTTGCAGAAAATTACCGGGTACCGCAGTTGATTGGAAGTCATTTTTAGCCGTCAGGCTGGTTGTCAAGTAAAGATGAGCATCCTGATCGATAATGACGTTTCCGGAGAAAAATAGCAGTGCTAAATCTTTTTTGCCACATTTAGCAAATGCCTGTTGAATCGCCTTTTGCATTGTTTCTAGATCGGGATTAATCAACGACTCTACCCGGTCAAAACCACCCAGATTCGTGTCTTGCAAAACTCGTTGCATAGCGGCGACATTATTAGCAGCATGGGAATGTGGAGGTATTTGAGTTCCGCATTCACTAACCCCAATCAACAGTGCTACCTTCTTAGGCATTTGCTCCTCCAAATGATTAGCAATATTTACGCTTTCACGCTTCCCGATCTAAGATCAGGATAAAAACTCATCAATATTAGTAATTGACGATTCAGAAATCAATAAAAAATTCGCCAGAGATTAATTTGACTATTTCAGACCAGCCTATTTAGGGACGAACGGATGCGATTTAAATTCTAGCGATGTGTTTCCCAGCAGTACTCAACTTACTGATGGAAGTGATCAAAGGGATAGTTCATTATTCTGAGCTAGGAACTATTTTCAGGATAGCGATCGCGATTAGCTCCATCGAATAATCTCAAAACTTGGTGAGCTAGTTCTACCTATAGACAGGCGCGATAAAATAAAAAGTATGCGTTATAGGCACTTTCCCGGAACTGCCAGTAAGGTCTACTACCCTTGATATATAGCAAAAAGCAGACGGCAGAAGGCAGAGGCAGAGGGCAGAAGGTTTATTACTGGTACGTGATCGTTTCAGCTGTTAAATCTGTCCTAACATTCCACGTTCAACATTCAACATTCAAACCTCCAACGTTCAACATTCAACATTCAAACCTCCAACATTCAAACCTCTTACCAAGGACTACCGACCATTGTAAAAGCGGCCCAATAGTAGGGAGAGGAAAACTCTTGCTTCCCAATCTTTGCTAGTTCTGGGGGTAGAGGAATCGTCTCATTGGGGGTGCGCAACTTACCCCCTTCCAAGCGCACCTGTCCTTTAAGCATTGTGATCTGAGCTTGTCGCAGAGCCTCGGCTTTAATCGGTGCCGTTTTCAGCTCCTGATAAAATTGTGTCATTAGTCCTAAGGTTCCGGCGTCGCTAACCTGCCAAAGACTTGCGATCGCGGATTTTGCCCTTGCCTGCACGGCTAACCCCGCAAAGCCTAACTCAGCTTGTTCATCTCCGATCGCTGTTTCACAGGCACTCAAGACTAATAGTTCTAGCTGTGGATTGTTTTCATGCAGTTGTCTCATCTGATCCAGCGTGAGCTTTTTGTCCCAAAACTGAATGTAAGAGTTGTTCGGTTCTCCCGGTTGGAAGGCGGCATGAGTGGCAAGATGAATAATTTGATAGGGCTGTGAAACCAGTTGCGAGCGCAAGTTGGCAAGCGTGAATTCTTGGTTGAGGAAAGATTTCCCCTGCCATAGACTTCTTGTAATGCTCGATATTTCTACGGGTACCGCAGGCAAGGGATTTTGGTCTTGAAATTGTGAGGCACCCATAGCCAGTACCCGCGACTGTCTCAGATCCGCATAGATTGTATTAGTGAGTTTGAAAGCAGGAATGCGAGAGAAGCTATACTTCTCTACCAGAAACTGTTTCCCATCATGTAAAGCCGCTAGGGGTAACGTCCGTAAACCGCCACCCACGCAAAACATCAAGGTGTCAATGTGTTGAGCTTGCAGATCTGCCTCCAGGGGTGCAATCATCCACTGATAAAGTTGCTGGGCGGGTGCAAGATATTGGTTCGTATTCCTAAACGTGGGATTGATGAGTGTTCTCGTAAACTCTTGCACCTGTTCTTGCAGGGCTTTACGATTGGCCTGGGAAACGCGCTTGTGAATGGGTTTACCGTCAGGAGTGATGAGTATCAGTTCTAGTTGCTGCGATCGCGGAAGCATGTAGATTAGAGCAGGCGTTTTCCCGGTTTGAGCCTCGATTTTGCGTAGAGTTTCAGCAATTTTCTTGACGGTTGTTGACTCATTAGAGAGATTAGTCTTAAAGTATTGTTCAAATTCCTTTTCCCAGTTTTGCTCGATCAGCGGCACAGCAACCGTCAGGTTATCTCGGTCAATAGCTCTTAAGTTAGGAGGTTCAGTTTGGGCTTGAGGAGCCTGCCCTTGTGCCTGTACGGGTTGTGTAGCTAAAGTTCCCGTGAAGTATAATGCTGCCAGCAATAAGCTAATTCGACTCACTACTGATTTCATAGGCACCTCATGAGAGAAATCACACTATCAATTGACTGGGGAAAGCGTTGTCAACGTTTGAGGAAATCCACAACGCTTTCCCCTAGCTCAACTATCGTCCTATCTACTCTGGGGGGTATCGACCTTTGTGAGTATCTCGTATTAGAGCTGAAGACGGCGTAGGTGTTTTGGCTTAATATTAAGGACGCGATCGCTTGTTTATCGAGATACAGGTGCTGTTGTTTATTCGCCTGACTTAGACGGTTGACTCATTAGTGTCCGTTCTGCTAGATCTTGCCAGCGCAGTTCAGTTTGCTGCGTTCTGTAAGCCATGAGATCCTCAAATCGAATCCGGCGCAGCATCCCCGCCTGAGAGAAAGGGATGGTTCCTGTATCAAGAAGTTGCTCTACGTCTTTCGACTGGACATTGAGCAAAGTCGCAGCTTCCCAAATGGTTAAGGGCTGGTGAAAGGTCGTAATCAGCACACCCTTGCCTAGAACCAACTGATGCACCAGTTGGCGCAGTAAGTGCATTACTGATTCCGGGAGTTCGACTTCCTGATCGGTTGAGGTACAAAGTCGTGGTCGTGGGGTCGTTTTACCCTCCTGGGGAAGACTCAAAAGCTCCTCCAATTTCGCCAACCTTGTCTGTTCCTGCTCTGTGGCAACAACTGGTTCAGGTTGTAAGTCTCTAGATGTCATTGCTCTACCCCCTCATTTTTGCTCTCCCCTCTAATGATTAGATTCGCTCTTAACTGGGGCGATCGCATCTTTTTGAGACAATATGTAATTGGATGAAAGCGATCGCCGTTTACGAAGCCTCCACTACCCAGACAACAACGTCAATGACCCAACGCTGACCCTTGGGGATACAGCGTTGGGCTTCCGGCGAAAAGCTAAAAATAAGGACAGGCTTTTATTCCTGTCCCACGAATAGCAATTGAGCGGAGCAAATTAGAAGTTCATCTCAGCCTCTTGCACCTTCTCAATCTGCTTTTTCTTCAGAACCAGCAGGGTTTGAGATAGCATAATCGCACCGATAAAGAGCATCAACCACTGAATCCGGGCTGGGTCTTGTAAAACAACCTCTTTGTCAGTCTGACCAAATCCACCCACATTAGGATTCGTTGTTAGAGCTTGGTTGGCTGCCACTTGATTCCCTTCAGAGACGATTAACTCTGGGCCAGGGGGAATGGTTTCAACCACTGTTTTGCTATCTTCGGTCTGAATAGTAACTTCGTAGCCACCCTCTTCCGTCTTGGCAATTTGAGAAATTGTACCCGCTTTAGAAGCGTTGTAGACGGTGTTATTGCTCTTGTCACCTGTAGGGTAAACTTGACCGCGTCCCCGATTAGCGCCTACGTGAACTGGGTACTTACCGAAGTAAATTCCTTTATCTGTTTTAGGGTTCGGAGAAAGGACTGGGAAAACAATTTCTTGGTACTGCTCACCGGGTAGAGGACCCACAATAACTACATTGTCCTCACCGTCTTTGTAGGGTTGGAAGTAAAGTCCGCCAATCTTTTCCTTCATCTCTTCAGGAATTCGGTCTTCGGGGGCAATCTTGAAGCCATCTGGCAACATAACTACTGCGCCCACATTCAAACCGCCTTTTGAGCCATCACCCAAGACTTGCTGTGAGCTAAGGTCGTAGGGAATCTTGACTACAGCCTCAAATACAGTATCTGGCTTTACAGATTGGGGAATTTCCACTTCTGTAGGTTTAGCTGCCAAGTGACAGTTGGCACAAACAATGCGTCCAGTGGCTTCGCGAGGGGTTTCCGGAGCAGTTTGCTGCGCCCAGAAGGGATAAGCCGCAGCTGACTGGGGAAGCGATAGATCACTAACTAATAAAAATGCCAGGGTTGCCAAAGCAAGCACAAGGGTTCTGGTGATGATCCGCTTGCTGAGGACGTTGCATATCACCGATAACGAAGGTGTTCTCATCTTTAAGCCAAAAAACTCAAAACTCATTAAGCTAAATCTTGGGGGTTGCCGGTGTGGAAAACCTGACACTCGCAGGCTTACTACCGCTACGCTATCAACCGTTAAACCTTCAACTTTCAACTCTTAAGCCCACCAAGGATCTTCGCCGGTACGGAAGTCGGTTTCTGTCCACTGGGTAAAGGAGAGCTTATCAGCTTCGGTGACAGTGGCATGAACCAATGCCAAAGATAGGGGGGCGGGGCCTCGCACTACCTTGCCTTCATTGTTGTACTGAGAACCATGACAGGGGCACATGAACTTGTTCTCGCTGGCATTCCAGGGAACGACGCATCCTAGGTGGGTACAGACGGCGTTGATCCCGTAGTCAGCGATCGCTTTATCTTCGGTAATCACCACATAGGTGGGGTCACCTTTGAGTCCTTGTGCTAAGGTGCGATCGCCTGCACTATGGCTTGCTACAAAACTACTGACGATGATGTCATTGCCTAAAGCGTCTTTGGCTGTAACACCACCGCCGACACCCCCACTAGATGGAGGAATGAAAAACTTGACAATGGGATAGAGCGCTCCGACAAATGTGCCCGTTATGGTACCAAATGCCAAGAGGTTCATAAATTGACGACGCCCCATATCGGGAACGTCAGCCGAGCGAGAAACTTGAGCCATAACTAAACGCCTAAGGGTATATTTTTTTTAACAACTCTGGTCATTTTCCCAGAATTTATAAACCCCGTTCTAAGAATGTAGAGCAATTCACTTGCTGGCGGGGTCGCCAAAATCCTTGCAGCACAAGGATTCACGGCTTGTTCTATGAGTATTATTACATTCTTTAACACCGTATCATAAAGTAAAGAAGCGTCGTATTTGTAACGAAATGTAAACAGGTTGAAGGTAAAGAGGGTTATGAGAGGACAGGACTTGCGCCAACTCCTGCTCAACAAGTGGGGACGCTCTTATGACATTCAAATACGACGGACTCAGGGTAAGATTTTTGTTCAGGTCATGTGGAAATACCTAGAACAGGCATCTTTTCCCCTATCTGAGGCCGATTACCTAGAGCATTTAGATACCGTGGCTCACTATCTCAATGCTTGGGGTGGAGCCATACAGGTACAAGATTATATCCAGAAAACTCGCGATCGCCCGCGCCTGGGTAAAGCTGTGAGTATTCCCCTGGAACTGGGTGAGAGGGCATCCGAATGGATGTTGGAAGATTTTTAGCCGTATGAAATTAGGGTGGTAGAGCTTGTAGCTAGGAATCAAACCATTCAAGTTGATTCTTCACCTTACCCTCTATTGCTGGAATGAGCAGACGAAACCTGCGACACCCTTTTCTCGTGCGGCGACTGTTCCCTCTGGGAAGATGCTGGGCAATCATCCTGATGGGAGGCTTGGCGAGTGCCTACCTATTAGCTTGTCTACTCCTGCTTGTGGTACAAAGACACTTGATTTTCAAGCCAACTTATGTAATTCAAAAGACACCCGCAGACTTGAATCTTCGTTACCAAGAAGTTTGGTTACCCATTCAAACTGGCTTCGGCAAAGTAGAACGAATTCATGGCTGGTGGATTCCTACAAATAAACCGAAATTAGGAACATTGTTGTATTTTCATGGAAATGGAATCAACATCGGAGCCAATGTCAATCAGGCTCGACGGTTGAGGCAAATGGGGTTTTCGGTATTGTTAATTGATTACCGAGGTTATGGTCGTAGCGAAGGTGGTATCCCTAGTGAATCTCGGATATATCAGGATGCTGAAACAGCCTGGAATTATTTAGTTAAAGAACGGCGCGTTCCTGCCAGCCAAATTTACTTGTATGGTCATTCTTTAGGCGGTGCAGTCGCAATTGAACTAGCACGACGGCATCCAGAAGCCGCCGGACTCATTGTACAAAGCTCTTTTACCTCAATGCAGCAGATGGTAGAACGACA
>NZ_DATNPA010000275.1:0-14175 GCF_036703385.1 Allocoleopsis sp.
AGGGCTGAAATACACCTACGGTCAGCGCCTCCGTAGCTGGTTTGGACGTGACCAAATTGAGCAAGTAATTGAGAAGTTAATAGGAGAAATTGACGCTGCTAGTGCAGTCATGTCGCTGTGGGATGTCCAAGATCACGACAAAGGGGGTAGCCCTTGCCTTAATCACCTTTGGCTAAGAGTTGTAGAAAATGAACTATCTCTAACTGCAACTCTTCGGAGTAATGATATGTACATGGCTTGGCCGGCAAATGCGATGGGATTGCGTGCCTTGCAACAACATATTCGAGATGCGATCGCCTTGCGTTCTAGTTATGACTTGCGTTTGGGGCCACTAATTACTGTCAGTCAGAGCGCTCATATTTACGACGATACCTGGGAAAATGCAGACCAGCTCATCCAAACTCAGTATGCCAAAATATGTCAACAACGAGATTTCGCTGACCCTTGGGGTAATTTTGCTATTAATGTACAGGACGATCAAATTTTTGTGGAACACATGACACCAGGGACTGGAGAGGTTGTTAACCGCTACTCTGGCAGATACGCAAGTCAAATTTATCGGCAAATCGCAGCTAATTGCCCTAATCTTCAAGTAGACCACGCAATGTATTTGGGAACAGAGTTGCAAAAGGCAGAAATTGTTGTGTCAACACAGCAGAGTCTTGTATATGAACAAGATAAACCGTTGAGGATAGTAGACCAGTAAAAAATTTTATTGAGGTATAAATTTTTTCATGTCGGTTCTCAGTGAACGAGATATCATTGGGGAGCTGGGCAGAGGTATACTTTTTCATCCTCTTAAGCCAGGAAGTATAAAGGCTTGTAGTTTATGTTTAACTGCTAGCGAGTATGCTTACGCCCTCGGACAAAAGCGACGCTTAACTATTCAAACAGAGCCGAAGAAAAATAAGCCAAGTGAAGAACAAAAATTTTTCTTGATACCACCTAGAGATACGGCTTTAGTATGGACTGATGAATCCATCTGGCTAAGTAGTTATCTTTACTGTCCAATTTATTCGAGAGTCGGGCTAGTTTCACAAGGAATAGGACACATTGGAACAAGAGTAAATCCCTGTTGGTCAGGTGTTCTTTGTATAGCTCTTCATAATCTTTCAGATGAAGAAATCAGAATCAATGTTAGAGATATCAACGAACCAATTGCCTATTTGATGGTGGATCGGCTCGCTTCAAAATCTTCAACTAATAGTAATATCGATATATCTGCAAGACTTGATGTTCTGCGGGGACGGAGTAATACTAACGAAATTTATGATTTTTTTAATGAAAGAGACAATAGATGGATGACAGGGGATACAGCTTTACTCCGAAAGCTAATGCAGGATTCAGATGAGTATAAAAAACTCAAAATAGGCATTCACCAGATATTGTTGCTGCGTTTAGGTGCAGATCCAATGACTAGGTGGACAGCCATAGCTGCTATTGCAGCATTACTAACAGCTATCATCACAGCAATTCAAGTTTTCAAGCCCTCATCACCGTCCTCTCCAGGTTCACCCCCGACTCCTACTCCAGCAACACAGGCAGAACCGACTCAAACAGTAACTCCCCTTAAACCTTCGGAATTTGACTCTCATGCATGATATTCCCCAAGTGAACGAATCCGATCAAAGGCCAAGCTGGGATGAATACTTTCTAATGTTGGCTAAATTGGCAGCGACTCGCTCGACTTGCTTGGCATTTCCTGTCGGTACAGTCATTGTTAAAAATAAGCAGATTTTGGCAACCGGTTACAACGGTTCACCAGGTGGCTCAACTCATTGTACGGAACAAGGATACTGTTACCCTGGCTTAAGCAGTTGTGACGCTAGCAAAACCCTACCATCCCGTGCTGTTCACGCTGAAGCAAATGCGATCGCGCAAGCTGCCAAACATGGCATATCTACTGAGGGGGCTAGTATTTATGTCACCCTAGAACCATGTCTTTCTTGCTTGAAGTTAATAATTTCAGCTGGGATTCAAGAAGTCTTTTACGAAACTCCCTTCAACAGTGGAGAGACTGCATTGGTTAGAGATTCCTTTATCAACGAAACGTTAGTTACCCTGAAACAAATTTCGCTGTCTGAATCAACAGTCAAAAGAGCTGTCTTATTCCTTCTAAATCCTACGTCTGTCGCCAGAGCTGAAACTTTAGAGGTTCTATTCCCAACAAAATTCTAAAAAGGGTAAATGAATACAATACAAAAGCGCATCTACATATCCGGTGCTTTGACGGGCATTGAGAAGCCAGCAGAAATCAAAGCTTTCTATGAAGCGATTGGCTCACTTTGCCAAGAAATAGGATTTCAGGCTTATGTTCCACATTTGACGACTGACCCAACCAATAACCCTGATGTCAGCCCTCGACAAGTTTTCGAGACCGACAAACTTCAAGTCAGTAGCTCAGATTTAGTCATCGTTTACCTTGGCATTCCTTCTTTTGGCGTTGGTATGGAGTTAGCCTACGCGGAGATCAATACAATTCCTCTCATTCTCCTGTACGAACGAGGTAAGAATATATCAAGATTTCCACGAGGGATTCCGACTGTAATTTCTGAGATTCAATTCAGCAGCTATGAAGATGCTCTAGCTCGACTGAGGACGATTCTAGAGCAGTGGAGTGGTGAACGCCCAACGCAACCACTATCATCTCCGTTGTACTCTGGCTAATTGCTGCAAGTCGGGTTTACCTTTACACTGCACCATTGCTTGCTCGCACTCAACTTCTGGTGCCTACTTAAAGGTGTTGACTGCGACGAATTTCTGTAATTTGGTCAGCGACATCAAGAATCGCTTTAGGCATTTGTGGCCCTGTTAAAATAATATCGACGTGACTGGGGCGTTTTTTGAGAAATGCCAGCACCTCATCCTGGGGTATTAAGCCAAAGTTGATGGCTAAGCTGAGTTCATCAAGCACAACTAAGGAGTATTTTCCTTCCGATACCACGTTCTGAGTGTACTGCCATAGCTGCCTTAAAGCGCGATGCTCTGACTCGTCCAACTCCGGTGTGTCAATGTAGCGGGGAAGATCACAGCGAATCCAATCTAGGTGCTGCCCTAAACGCACAGGGTGATCATACCCTTGCCCAATTCCGCCTTTAAGGAACTGAACCACCAGAACGGGGGTGCCCTGACCCGCAATTCTCAGGGCTTGGGCGATAACATTGGTAAAAAAGCTGCGGTGGGAGGCGGTAAACACTTGTACCAGTCCCTCAATGTGATAGGGAAGGTGACAGGGAGAATCAATTTTGGTCGCTTCTAACTGGGAAACCATAGTCAACACTTAAGGGGCAACGAACCTCTGTTTCTCATGAGAGCGTTGTCAAAGAGCCGATGCCATGAGCAAGATGTAGCGTATTTTTAGGGTAACCTACCTAGTCACACACTACATCTGTGAGTCCGTTAAGACTCCAATTGTAGCGCTTAATTCACCTGGGATTAGTGGGAGAATAGCTTGCGTAAGCTTGAATACACGCCTAGTGTGGGAAGTTGTACAAAATGAATTATCTATAGAATTTTTAATAGTAGTGAAGTAGGAGCTTTTTATTGTGAGACTGGTGATTCTGGGAGGGCCAGGAGCAGGAAAGGGAACACAGGCTCGAAAGTTGTGCCGCCAACTGGCTATCTCTGAGATTTCCACCAGTGATATTTTGCGACGGGCGATCGCATCCCAAAGCGAATTGGGGCGTCAGGCACAAGTGTATGTAGAGAAAGGAGAACTTGTCCCTGATCTGCTGCTGATTGAATTTATGCGAAATCGTCTGTTGCAAGACGATGCTAAGGGTAAAGGTTGGTTGTTAGAAGGCTATCCCCGTACCGCATTTCAGGCAGAGGAGTTGGATTTTTTACTGGATGATTTAGAGCAGCGGTTAGACTGGGCGATTTACTTAGAGGTGCCGGAATCCGTGATGATGAATCGCTGCCTTGAGCGATCGCGTAGTGCGAGCGAAGAGCATTCACGCACGCTCACCGCTAATCCTAAGGTGAATACTTCAGTAAAAAATTCGCGCCCAGACGATCAGCCTGAAATTGTACAGCGCCGCCTCAATTTATTCTATGAACGTACCATTCCCATCCTAGAATACTATGGGTATCGCAAGCGGCTATTGACCATCAAGGGAGACCAATCGCCAGAGCAGGTAGAGCAGGAGATTTTGCAAAAACTCCAAATTTAAAGGCTAGGGAAAGGGGCTGGTTAATTAAGGATGAATATTAGCAGCTTGACAACTTACAGGTTAAAAATTTGTAGATTAAAAGACTGCTTTGAATCCCTCAACCTTCAACCTTTCCAACCCTCAACACAAACCGGAGAATAATCATGCCTTGGCAGCGTCCTGACAATCGGCAACCCGATGAGTTACGTCCCATTAGCTTTGAGCGAGACTTTACTCGCTTTGCCCTAGGTTCCGTCTTAACCAAGTGCGGTAATACTCAGGTTCTCTGTAACGTAACCCTACAGGAGGGAGTACCCAAGTTTTTGGAAGGTACGGGAAGCGGCTGGCTAACAGCTGAGTACAGAATGCTCCCAGGAGCTACCCCCAAACGTCAAGAACGAGAACTTTTCAAGCTTTCGGGGCGCACTCAGGAAATTCAGCGGCTAATTGGACGCAGTTTACGAGCCTGTCTGGATATGAAAACCTTAGGAGAACGCACCCTGATTGTTGATGCGGATGTACTCCAGGCTGATGCAGGTACGCGTACAACCTCGATCACGGGTGGATACGTTGCCCTTGCTGACGCTTTGGATAAGCTGGTAAAAAAAGGAGTACTGGAGCGATCGCCTCTGTGTAACCAAGTGGCAGCCGTTTCCGTAGGACTCTTGGAGGCAGAACCATTTTTAGACCTCAACTACCTTGAAGATGTTGCGGCTGAAGTAGACTTCAATGTCGTGATGAACGACAAGCTGGGTATTATTGAGGCACAAGGGACAGCCGAAGCAGGCACCTTTAGTCGCCATCAACTCAATCAGCTTATAGACTTAGCAGAAAAGGGCATTAAAGAACTGCTAATTGCTCAGTGTCAACTCTGAACTTAGTTACTGCCCTCAAGGGTCTAACTTGGTGTTTCTACCCTGAGAATTTTATGATTCATAGTCTTCCTCAGACAGTGAGAGCGGCCTTAAAAACGGCTGACTTAAAAGTCGCCGCTGTAATTCTCGTAATTGCACTCATCGGCTTTCCTACTGTTCATCAGTATGGAATTTCTGTCGATGAGGGGACAGAAATTGCAATGGTGAGGAGAAACATTGAACTGATCACCAAAGGTACGCCGATTCCGGGAGATTTAAAGTATTTTGGCCCCGTCTTTAATGTCACCTCAGAGATAGCTTTTCAACTTCAGCAGTATCTTGTTAAAGGCTCATCATATAATCCCCTTAGCTATGGGAAAGAGCTTGATAATAAACTCTCAAGGCTCCAAGGCTTAGCTGACCGGGTCAGAGTCAAGCATTATATGACCTTTTTAGTGTCTTTAATTACTTACGGTGCAGTAGCAGGACTGGTTAGAATTCTTTGTGGTGCAGAGTATGCCTGGTTTGGTGCATTAACTTTACTGTTTTTTCCAATATTTTGGGGTCATAGCTTCTTCAACCCTAAAGACCCTCCTTTTGCTGCTCTGTTTACGCTGACCACTCTCCTGGGAGCTTACTTAATTAATTTTTATAGTGATAGCACTGATCCCATCAAAATTGGCAAAAATAGAGCCACTCTATACACCGTTTTATATGGCCTTTTAATCGGTTTGCTTTCTGGTATAAGGATTGGGGGATTTCTTGTCCTATTTTTTATTTTAGCTACTTACTTAATTCTCCAACTGGGCAAAGGGTTCAATCGGCAAGATATTTTTAATTTTGGCGGACTGTACTTACTTTTATGTGTCACTTGGTTTGTCGTAAACACAATTTGCTATCCCGCATTTTGGTCGAATCCCATTGGTGGTTTCTTTGAGACGATTGACTATTTGTCTCAACATCGTCTGCAAATAGAAGTACTATTTGATGGCAGATTTATTCCTATTCAACATCTTCCTAGGAATTACTTGCCAACCTGGTTTTTTATGTCAATTCCCTTAATCTTTCACTTGGGTTCTGTGGTTGGAACGAGTTTAACTATAGCCAGATACCGTCAATTATCCAATCTTCAAAGGGCATGTGTCGTATTAGTTTTATTCCAAGTGATATTTCTGCCGTTAGTTGCCATTGTTAAACATTCTCCCGTTTATGATGGGATGCGGCATTTCCTGTTTATATTACCCGGTATGGCTGTGCTTTCAGCAACAGCTTTTATCTGGATTTTTCAGAAACTTGATAAGAAGAGTTTTAAAATTATTGCCGCTACCTTTATCGCAGTGGTGTATAGTGCGATCGCATTCGAGATGGTTGCTCTCCATCCCTACGACTATATCTATGTCAATCGGATATCAGGTGGCTTGGAAAAAGTGCGCGATCGCTACGATACCGAATACTGGGGCTTAAGCTTGCGTGAAGGCATGGAGTGGATTAATGAAAACGCTAAACCAGGCTCGACTGTTTTAGTAGGCGGTTTTATCTACTCTGCCCAGTTATTTGCCGAGCAAAGTATGAAGGTGATTGGCTACAACGAATCTACGGCAGCAAAAACACCTAAACCCTATTACTATTTAGCATGGCCTCGGTGGGATGCTCAAAATAAGTTACCTGAATGCCAGGTTGTTCATCAGGTGAAAAGACTAGGGGTACCCTTATCAATTGTTAAACGCTGTGATTAGTCACCAGCCTTGAGATTATCCCAAGTTGCGGTCGAACATGAAGATTTAGAAGAAAGGAGCCAGCGCTCAGGGGTCAGTACTTGCCCCTTTGCTACTGGCTCCTGAATTCTGACTCCTAACTCCTACCTAATTAAGATTGATTTGTAATAAAGAGAAATCATCATCCAATGCTTTGTCACCATTCAAGTTTTGGATATGATGTAAAACTTGCTCCAGGTTGCCAGTGCCGCCCTTCTTATAATCAGTCAGCACATCAATAAAGGCATTAAGTCCCCAGAGCTGACCATCAGGTTGAATAATTTCGTAAACGCCATCACTAAAGAGGTATAGCGTACTGCCTGGTGGAATTTTACAGGAATCATCATCAAAATCAGCCTCAGGCAGCATACCAATAGGGATGCTCAATAAGCCTAGCTCTTTTCCAGGCGTATCCATTGAAGCATCAGAGAGCAAAAGAGCAGGTGGATGTCCGGCACAAGCGTAAACAAGTTCTCGCTTAACTCGGTTATAAACGCCATACCAAATGGTGAAATAGTCATCCCCGTTTTCGTTCATTTGGAAGACACGGTTGAGGGCGGATAACACAACACTGGGTTGATAAAAATTAGTGTTGGGGAGAGATTGCGATCGCAAAACATTCAGCACCGAAACTGACAGCAGCGCCGATCGAACTCCATGTCCTGCGACATCTAATAAATAAACGGCTAAATGGTCAGCATCCAGCCAGTAATAGTCAAAGGCGTCGCCTCCTAACTGAAGTGAGGGAATAAACTGTGCCTCTGTAGTCACAGTTTCGGTTAGAGGACGGGGTAAGAGCGATCGCACATATTCAGCCGCCTGATTCAATTCTGCTTGCAAAATCTGATTCTGGCGCTGTAATTCCTCCTCTGCCTGTTTGCGCTTGATAAACTGACCAATTTGGCTGCCAATTGCCGCCATTGTCTTGAGTAAATCTGTATCAGGTTGCTGAACCTCACGACTGAAGAAGCTCATGACACCCAGCCTCTCATCTCCGTTCAGGATAGGGAAACCGAAAGCAGCATGTAGCCCTACTTTCGCCGCTATTGAGGTTCTCAGAAAGTTCCCATCTTCAACAACATTAACAATCCAGGTCGGTTCGGCACTCTCCCAAACCAGACCAGGCAGTCCAACTCCAGGCGCAAAAGTCATTTCTCTACTAACCGCCTCAAACTCCGAGACATCAACCGATTGCCGATGCCAAGTTTCAACCCGACGCAGCACATTTGCGCTTGCATCTACACTCCAGAGTTCGCCGACATCCCATCCCAAGCTTTCGCAGATAGCTGCCAAGATTTTTGGGGTAGCTTCGCTTAAGGTGACAGACTCTGCCAAAACCCTCGCTGTAGCGTGTTCTGCACTTAGCTGCTGTTCCCTTCGCTTGCGCTCAGTGATATCGTTAAGGGTGCCAGAAATTCCAATAACGCTGTTGTCATCAGCTAACATCACGCAGGCGTAAACTTCCATATGCGCCACGCCAGCATTTTTAGTTAAGTAGCGAACCTGATAGCGACAGTCTTCGTTTTGGCATTCTAAGAGGGATTGAAATTGTTCGTCTTGGAGTTGGCGATCGCCCGGGTGAATCAATTCCAAAAATCTCTTACCTATGCTTTCGTATACTGATAATCCAGTAATTTCTGTCCAGGCGGGATTGAGAAACGTCAATCGCCTTGCTGTATCCGTCTGGAAAATCACTTCTTGGAGGTTATCTACAACCGAACGATACTGTTCCTCACTCTCTTGAAGGGCTTTCTCTGCTTGCTTGCGTTCGGTGATATCAATGCCTGTGCCGATGACAAACTCAACCAAACCCTGATTGTTAAGGAGAGTAGTATTAGACCAGGCGATGAGTCGGCGACTCCCATCCTTCGTTACCCAGTAGTTTTCCGACTCATTGGGGAACTGACCGGCTTGAAGTTTTGCAAAAATAGCTTTCACTGTCTCTAGTTCTTCAGGAATCAGAAACAGATTCCAGAAATATCTATCTCTCACTTCATCAAACGAATAAGCAGTTATTTGCTCACAAGCTCTATTAAAGCGAACGATCTTTCCTTCCCGATCAAGAACCACTACCAACGCGCTGGACGTATCAATGACAGCAGAGATAAAGTTGCGCTCTTTCTTTAGTGCTTCCTCCACCCACTGGCGTTCAGTGATTTCCCGATAGATCAGGAGATAAATTCCACAAAGAATCACAAAAGTCAGCACGATTCCGATCGCGAGTGTCACAATCGTGTAGCGAGCACTTGTTCCCGCCTCTGCTACCTGCTGCTTCAACAACTCATTCTCTTGGGTTTCCATCTCACGGACACGAGAACGGATATCATCCATGAGCTTTTTTCCCAGATCTGTCCGCACCAACGGTATTATCGCCTCGAACCCCTGGGACTTTCGCAAGTCAATCGTTCCCTTAAGTTCAGCAAGTTTATTTTTCATCGCTGACTCAAGAGCGTCGAGTTGCCCCTGTTGATTGGGATAATTGGCTGTTAATTTTCTAAGATGCTCAATCTCTCCATCAATGCTTGCAATTGCCGTTTTATACGGTTCTAAATAACGCTCTTCTCCAGTGAGGAGGTAGCCACGTTGTCCAGTCTCAGCATCCTTCATCTGGGAGAGTACTTCTTCGAGCTTGTTAAGTCTTTCTTGGGTTTGTGCTACACGGCTATTGGTCTCAATCAGTCTAGTTGCACTTTGGTACGAGACAACACCAATGATGATAAGAATTGCCGATGCTACACCAAACCCTCCTGCAATCCCTCTGAAAAATTGCCTGCGTGCCTTTTGGGCTTGTTTGCGATCGGTTGTTTGAAGTGTCAAATTGGCTAAATTACGCCGGAGTTCAAGCTGCTTAAGTACTTGACGCCCTAGTATTCGCAAAGCCTCTAGCTGTTCTGAACTGAGGTTTCGCGGTACGCGATCGATTACACAAAGAGTTCCCAGTGCCTGCTTCTCTAGTGTAATTAGAGGCACACCAGCGTAAAATCGTACATCGGGTTTAGAGGTTACTAAAGGATTTGTGGCAAACCTTTCATCTAATGTTGCATCAGGAACAACAAAAACGTCGGATTGCACGATAGCATGGGCACAGAATGCCAGCTCGCGAGCTGTTTCCGATACATCCAAACCCACCTTTGACTTAAACCATTGCCGTTGGGAATCAATTAAGCTAATCAAAGCAATTGGGGTACCACAGATATAGGAAGCTAAACGGGTGAGATCGTCAAAGGCTTGTTCATCTGGGGTATCAAGGATTTTATACTCTAAAAGCTCTTCAAGCCTTTTTGCTTCGTTATCAGGCAGGGGTGCTTTCATCACTGGTGTAGTTGCTGCAAATGCACAGACTAGGTATTCTGTTTCAATCTTGACAAGAATTTGCGACAAAACTCATCAAACACTCTCCTAGATAATAATTGCTGTACTTGACTGAAGATAAATTCTCGCCTCTCCATAGCAGTGGCAAGAGTCGAGGGAATCCAGTGCTTGAATTGGCTGATTCCTATCTAAACTGAAGTTTTCGCGTACAGATGTACTGTTTAACTGAAACAGCAGAAGCCCCATCCTCACTAAAGCTCCGGTGAATTTCGAGGAGGGTATATCATTGAGTTTGACAGATGGCTAGCCAGGTTGTGCAGCCAGTATAACTATTTGTTGGCTTATAGGTTTAATTGGTGGAATAAAATCGTTCTCCTGTCAAGGCTTGTCCTCTCCTTTGTCACTTAGCAGAACTGAGAGAAAATCCTGATTACTTTTCTCAAAAAAAAACGTTATATCAACTCCAGAAAACACATCCTTGGTATAGCGCAATCTACTCTCAAGTTCTACAGGATATAGTCAAGCGGGTCAAGGTAATATTTAACAGATTTCTTAAGGGTAATAGCAATGGTAAGCGTAGCGGTAGACCTCGATTTAAAGCGCGTAATCGTTATCGCACTTTTACTTATCCCCAGATGTTAGTAACATCAAAAATAGAGCGGTAGGGCAGTCCGTTCTTAAAGCTAAGAGTCTCCTCGCGCGATAGCCGGATTGTCTTGGAAGCCTACACCGTACTCGTTAGCGAAGCGAGGCGTTAGCCTAGAGTCGGTGTAGTAGCTTTCACTAACCTAAGGCTTACTCTGCCTGGGAAAGAAATATCCCAGGCACAGTTTGGCGATAGCCACGACAAAAGAATTAAACTGCTGAATCCTGACTCCTGACTTCTCCCCTAACTTTCTGCTCAAATTCATCTCGACTGGCAAAAGTTTTAAAGACGCGATTCATTTTGGTGAGATTAAACATGATATTTACTTGCTCGGTTAGAGAGCAAAGAAAGAGTTCTGCACCTGCTGAACGAACTAGTTTAAGCATTGAGACTAAAGCTCCTAAAGCCGCACTATTTATAAACGTAACATCCTGAAAGTCAACTAAGACAATATTTGCTCCATTTTCTACAATATCGATTACCTCGCGACGCAATTTATTGCTACTTACGCCGTCTAAAATACCGGAAGGTTGAACGATTTTTAGGATAGAACTCATTGTTGTAACTCCTGAGACTTCAATTAATATGTTGATGGGATTGATGTTGGACTTCATGAAACAATTCACAACAGACATTATGCGGTTGTTTTTGGTCGCCAGACAGCCGCACGGATGATTACCAAAAAAAGTGACAAATTATAGACTGCCCAAGCTCCATTAATTAAATAAATCCAGGGATTTTCTAGTTGACTAGTTAGGAAGCGGTAAATACACCACACGATTCCCAAAAAAGTTAGAAAAACGATAATCAATTGAGGCCAAACTAATCGGAGGTAAACTCCTGATTGACGCTGTTTAGGCGTAACCTGGAATTTAATAGGTCGTCCGGTAAACACACTCCAAACGGCTTGGATAAATAGAGGAAATAGAGCAATAGCATACTGTTCGGAACGCCAAAGTTCTCCGGCTGGAATCCCCCAGCTTGCAGCAATAAAGGTCAATCGATTGAGGATGAACGCGGGAAGAAAGTGTAGTGCAAAATCAGCACCATAGGCACGTACTGGAATAATTCCTGTGAAAAAATAGATGATGGGACAGGCAATAAAAACAACTGTGGCAAAGCCAGAAAAGTAACTGTACATCGTCTGAAAATATTGCAGTTGTTGCCAAAACGTTAATCCAGGCTTTGTGAGGGGATTTTCTCGTAGCAGTACTTGAATTGTTCCCTGCGCCCAGCGCAGCTTTTGTTTCAGGGTGGAACTGAGATCGTCGGGAGCTAATCCCTCTGATAATTCTTCATGATGATAAGCGGATTTCCAGCCAGCAGCATGTAATCGCATAGCCGTATTCATATCTTCTGTAATACTGTCACTAGAAACACCACCTACTAAATCAAATTCATCTAATCGCTTTTCATCCTTATAAAACTCATCAGAAAAGGTTTGAAGTCCAACATTAATTAAGGCTTCACGCCTTAATACAGCATTGGTTCCTGTGTAGAAGGCGGAATCCATGCCGTCTTTCCCTTGTTGAATCGGCCCATAGAATAAGTGAGCTTGATGTCCAAATGGATCGCCCGGAGGAAGGTTATAAAAAGTCTGGGGTGTTTGCACAAAAGCAATCTGATTGCTTTGGTATTGCCCACTTTGAAGATTGTAGGTATAGAAGTAGGGCAAAACTCGTTGTAAAAATTGGGGTTTTGGAATATGGTCTGCATCCAGGGTGAGGATAAAGTCTCCCGAAGTTTCTCCAGAAAATATTGCATAGTTAATGTTACCAGCTTTAGCATGGTGAGCTTTACCCTCTGGTTTTGGACGGGCAATATAGCGACACCGGGCAAGTTCAGTTAATTCCAGCTCTTTTTGATGAATTGCCTTTTCCAGGGTTCGCTTTTCAGTGGTCAGATAGTCGCTAACTTTGTGATGTTTAGGGTTTAGCAAAAGAATTAATTGCTGGAAACTCTGTAAATATCCAACTACCGTCTCAAACTTACCTGTACTGTTAAAAGCGGGAGGTTTTGAATAGGATTTTATTATCAATAAACAATTCCGATTATCAGTTGTTCTTGTATAACTTAAATAATCAGCAATTTGTTGCATAATGCCTAAACCTCGGCCCCCTTCAGCCATTTCATCTACTTCATCTGACATTTGTTGTAGATGTCCTTCAAAATCAAAATCAGGTCCATAATCCCAAATCCGCATTTCTAGGGATTGGGTAAAAATTATGACTTCAATATGAATGGGAGTTTCTGGAAGTAATCCTTTGTGAGCATGACGAACTGCATTATCAAATCCTTCAGCCAGTGCTGTTTGGCACTCCAACCAAACATTTGTAGGAATTGAGAGATGAGGTAATTGTTCAAACCAAGATAAAACTTGGGATAAATCCTTAGGCTCTGTATTAACTTGAAGCTGGAATGACTGGAGAAATTGCTCGGCTTCGGGAATTTCTGGTTCCAAATCTTCCAATTGCTGGAGACGGTCAACTAAGCGCGATCGCTCTTTATTTATCCGCTCTGCTTCCTGTTGTAGCAGTGGTGATTGTAAATCCTCCAAGCTTAGTTTTTCAGTTATTGCTCGGAGTGCTGGTGAGTTGCCATCATCCAGCACATAAACACACAGCTTGGTTGTAGGATAATCCATTGCTAGAGCTGCCTTAGTGGTTTGCTCCACAATTTCTACAGGTTCGTTGTAGCAAGTAATAAAGACATCAACCGTCGGCCATTCAGAGCGGGATAACGCTGGTGTCATTTGGTTGAGAGATTTTAGCTGCCGGACTATAGGTCGCCATAGCCCAATTAGGAACATTACGCCGCCGAAATAGCTGTAAATTTCTGCTAGCAGTAGAGGAATCGAGAGCCAGAGGGCTGCGAAATTAATTGAATGAGTAATGCGCCAATGGAGATACCAGGCACCGAATATCAGATTGATTTCTGCCAGATAACGAAATAGCAGAGTTCTGTCTCTCAGGCGAGAGCGAATGTTACCGGAAAAGCTAGGTGAATTCTCGACAACCGAGATGGGAGTCATCATAGTTGGATAGATGCTAGTTAAGATGCCAGAAGTCAGGAGTCAGGACTTAGAAGTCACCTGACTCCTGACTTCTTTCTTTCTAATGAAACAGGTGTAGTGTTGTTGCTTTCCGCAGTCCAGTAAGCACCGGAGGGATCTAAAATTAATCGCGCTTTCTGTGTGGCAGTAGGAGGCAAACCATGACCTGGCTCACCTGCCGCAACTGCCTGCCACCAAGGAGAATCCATTGCGGTTTCTGGATGAATTAGGGGTTGCTGATTGGTTGTCATGTACAGCAGGGATTGCAGAATTAGGCTGTTGGTGCTACCTCCCAGGGCAGTTACCGCTTTGCCAGTTTTTTCATAAAAGCCCTCGTAGTAGCCAAGCTGGGGATTGTAGAGGTCTATTGTTGCCTCCCATAACTTACGGGTATATTCGTTTGCTG
>NZ_DATNPA010000276.1:0-5455 GCF_036703385.1 Allocoleopsis sp.
CGTCCTCATACCAAATACCCGCCGTAAAGTCGAGGTCAGAAACACTAGCAATTTTCCAGCAATCCCAGCAATAGTCGGGGTTAGTCATGTAGGCATAGGGAATATAACAATAGCCTTTGTGTCCCCACGCCTCACCCCAAGAATTGCGGACAATAAACGCTTGAGATTTATCCGAATAGCCTACACACAGCATCGCGTGAGCGCCATGACTCTGACGACCTTCCTCACTGTTAGGATCGGGCATAGGCACCTTCCCATTCTTGCCTGCCTTGTCGAATGACTTGAAAAGCGCTAACCCAAAGACAAACGGATAGCCCTCAGCCAAACAGTGTTTCATGGAAAACAAATCAACTTTCACTTCCTCTGCTTCTTCGATGAGGAATTGCAGCGCCTCCTCGAAAGCATCATTATGCGGTTGTGCGTTGACCTTCGCGATATCATAAGGCCAGGTCTCTTCAGTACAAGCACCGAGTTCCTGCAACACCCGAATGCAAGCGGTAATGCTACTGCCCTCATCCTTTTGGTGATCTCCTAACAGCGCACGTCCGTTGTAATAGATAAACAGACGACTCACCTCTCCAGATGCTCCCAAAGATCGCTTTGCCAGGTACTCGTATGCTCCCGCGATCGCATTGGCAGCGCAACTGTTTACTGCTGACTGATCTTCTACCTGCGTCATGTGTTCACGCAAGTCAACCTTGGGAGGAAGTTCAGCCGCTTGATACCGACTTGCTGTATATTCTATGGCCTTCGGAGGTGGAGTTTGGGAACGCTGACAGCCCCCTACCATAATCTTTTTCCCTGTGGAACGCTGAATCAAGTAGTTAGGTTTGCCTTGTTTTACCATAGGATGTTGCCATTAAGGTAAACGCCAATTTAGCACATCCATCAAAAGATATATTTGGGGTTCAATGTAATTACATAATTAGGAACACTCGCATGTGATGTGTTTTCATATCAAACCCATCAGAAAGCGTAAACGCACCCGAAATCTAGCCAAAAAACATCGGTTGAATGCGTTCTTATCAATAGCGATCGCCGATTTTTTTAAGCTTTGTTGCTTAATAGGTGAATTTGACTAATCGTGGTTCTGCGTCTTTAACTGAGCCCAGCGCTGTTGAATTTCTGTAATTGAAAATAAGGTTTGAAACTTCAGCCCAACTGACTCGTAAAACTCGGCTCCACCCTGCTGTCTATCTACTACAGCAATCACCTGCTCTACCCCGTAACCGGCCTGTCGCAGCCTTTCCACCGCTTTCATTGCCGATTGTCCCGTGGTGACAACATCTTCCAAGACCACCACCTTAGCACCATCGGGTAGAGTCGGCCCCTCAATGTAAGCCATAGTACCGTGTCCTTTAGCTTCTTTACGGATAATCAGCGCAGGGATAGGTCGATTCTCTAGAGCCGAAACCACACTTACCGCACTCACAATTGGATCAGCCCCCAATGTCAAACCCGCCACCGCCTCGGTATCGCAGGGAAGCAGAGACAGGAGTAAACGCCCGATCGCTAAGGCTCCTTGGGGATGGAGCGTTACTGGCTTACCATTAATGTAGTAAGAACTGCGCTGCCCTGACGAGAGAACGAAATCTCCCTCTTTGTAAGCTTGTTGGCAAAACAAATCTAGTAAGAACTGACGCTGTTGAGTTAAATCAGTGGAGGCGTTGGAGTCAGGTGTGGTTTGAAGTGGGTCAATCATTACTTACGGTAAAATCTTGGAAAATATAGACATGATAAAGAGAGCGCATGTTGTGCGATCGCTCTTTAGATTTGCCCCTCAACCATCTTAAACTGCAATATTCAGATATTATTGAGACAATTATGAGTGTGAGGATTATGCAAATGCGGTTGACCCAGTTGATCGGTGCGTTGGTTCTTGCTGCCGCTTCTAGTGGGTTTGTCTCGGCGGCGAAGGCCCAAACCACTCCCTTAAACCCAGTGGTACAACCTACGGTTCCTCGAACAGTTGGCCTTGACACATCCTTCACTACCCCACCCAACCGTCTCGAAACCGTTTCAGAATCGTTTAATCGCGCCTTTTTCCAAGAGTCAGGAGACTTCTACCGCAACCGCAAGATTGATCGGCAAATTAACTACATTATTGGTGCCGGTGTCCCCTGGGGAGCGGGTTTTCCCGATTTAGAAATTGAGCGGGATGCTCAACGTCTCACCAACCTTTATCGAGAAACATTGGAACTCCAGGTTGCCAGCGATCCTGTGATTCGTACACCCGATCTGCCTAACCCCTTCAATTCCTCACTGCGGCTTACTTCCAGTCCGCCTCGTTTTGGCACTCGCCTAGAGGGGGGTGAGTTTATTTTTGATACTGTGCCGCCTCGATAGCCGTATTCTGGGGTTGTTGAAAAACAGGCAGTGAAAGACGAGTTTGTGATCCAGGGTGCAGGAGTTGAACCTGCCTTGGGCGAATTATGAGTTCGCTGCCTCAACCGCTCGGCCAACCCTGGCTAATCTATTATTACCATATTGCCACACTCACTTTAGCTTGAAAATAGACGCACACAGAATCAGACGCACAGAAAATCAAATCAGATAGATTTATATAGGGCAACGTTTGTGAATGTTAGCGCAGCGAAGCGTAAGCCTAGTTCATGGGTGTTTATCTAGGGGATGGCTTTCTTAAAGCAACCCATGATGGGAGTAGAGATTGGTTTTTTTCCAGTAAGTGCTAGAACAGACCACTAAAATAGAAACGGCTTGTTTGTTTTGGCATCAAGCCCTTCTCTATAAATTTTTGTATAGAATTTTTGTGTCGAACAGCTGTCGAGCTGTAAGAGAAGCATAGCTGACAGCAAGTTCGTGAAGCATGTGCAAAGAAACTTGAATCACTGATGAAATTAAACTCAACTGTGGCTCTCACCTTAATTCTGCTGGCAATGATGTTAGGTGCCGGTTTTGTGAGTTCAATGTGGGGATTCACCCTCGGTCACGAAGCCCTCAAAGGCGTTACCCAGCCGGATGTTCGCCCAGTCAAAGATATAGCGGACACACAGAAGGCTTCTCCTGGCAAAGAAGGATTAGCGATCTTGCGTGAGGATGATATCCTGACCAAGGTTAACGAATACATCAGTAACACCAGCAAGGGCGCGAAACCTGAGAACAAGAGCAAGGAATCGAAAACCGAGAACAAGGACGAGCCAGCCAAGAGCACCGATCCTTCTGATCCGAATAACCAACCGTCCCCTGAGCCGTCAGCTACTGAGGCATCCTTTACCGATGCCAATGCTAATCTCAAGTTACCCATCAAAAGTGAGGATCGGGGAGTATTGCTGGAGATACGCTCCGCTACTCAACAGGGAGGTTCTCTCTTACTGAATGTGACGCTCAAGAATCAGGGAGCCAATGCTGTACGATTCCTTTACAGCTTTTTGAATGTTACGGACGAGCAAGGTCGTGCTTTGAGCGCCATTACCGAAGGCTTGCCAGGAGAATTACCTCCCGATGGGCAGGAATATTCGGGTACAGTGAGTATCCCCTCTGCTTTGATAGAAAATGCCCAGAAGCTTTCGCTCACACTCACGGATTATCCCGATCAAAGACTTCAGCTGAAAATGTCTGAGATTCCCGTCGTTAGGTAAACCGCAAGAGCGGGACAAAACTAAACAGTAACAATTCTTTTAGGACAAGCCTTAGATTTTTCTACTTTTGATAGAGTTGCCGAATGAGCTAGTTTTCCTAACAAGGATGGGTAGAGGCTGCACCTGTCTCTACCCAGCATCTCAAGGTGCGCTATCGTTTTGCCTCCCACTCTTACAACTGTGGGCTTCCCAACTTTGCGAAAGTTTTTGTGAGCGTTTATTCTAACCTCACCAGTCAAGACATCATGCTGCGATTGTTATCAGTGCTGCTCCTGATTGCAATCAATGCGTTTTTTGTCACTGCTGAGTTTTCTATGGTATCTGTGCGGCGATCGCGCATCAATCAGCTGGCTGATGCCGGTGATGTCCAGGCACAAACAGTTCAGTCCCTGCAACGCAGCATCGAACGTTTACTTTCTACAACTCAGATCGGAATTACGCTTTCTAGCTTGGCGCTGGGCTGGATTGGTGAGACGACAATGGCGGTTCTGGTAGCATCGGGCATTGCACAACTGCCTCTGCCTCCAGGGGTTAGCCAAGTCATGGCTCATTCTCTCGCCATCCCGATCACTTTTTTCCTGATTGCCTATCTGCAAATTGTTTTGGGCGAACTCTGCCCCAAATCTGTTGCTCTACTTTACTCAGAGCAGTTGGCGCGGTTTCTCGGCCCCCCTAGCCTGGCGATCGCACGTTTTTTCAATCCCTTCATCTGGATTTTAAACCAATCGACTCGCTTGCTCCTGCGACTTGTTGGTGTCCAGTATACAGGTCAAGGCTGGTACAACCGGGTCACACCAGAAGAGTTACAACTGATTATTACCACCGAGCGCGAGTCTACGGGACTCGAAGCCGAAGAACGCGAACTCCTCAACAACGTGTTCGAGTTTGGCGAGGTTGAGGCTGTAGAGGTGATGGTTCCCCGCACCAGCATTGCCGCCATTCCCTATACGGCAACCTTCCAGACTCTGCTCGCAGAAATCGCCCAAACTGGTCACTCGCGTTATCCCGTTATGGGCGAATCCCTGGATGACATTCAGGGGATTATCTACTTCAAAGAGTTAGCCGAGCCCTTATCGCAAAGGCAGTTGACGCCAGAAACGCCGATTCAGCAATGGATTCGTCCTGCGCGGTTCGTACCGGAATCGATGCCCCTGTCGGAACTGTTGCCCTTGATGCAGCGATCGCACCTGGCAATGGTCATGGTGGTGGATGAGTTTGGTGGTACAGCAGGCTTAGTCACCTTGAAAGACTTGATTGCTGAAATTATTGGCGACAACCCTGAACCCGAAAGTACAGAAGAGTTACCTGTGCAAATTTTGGATGAACACACCTTTTTGGTGCAAGCCCAAATGGATTTGGAAGAAGTCAACGAACTTTTGGATTTAAACTTACCCTTAGCTGACGAATACCAAACGTTGGGAGGCTTCCTGCTCTACCAATTTCAGAAAATCCCTGTACAGGGTGAAACCTTGCTCTATAAAAATCTGGATCTAACCGTCGTCTCGGCTGAAGGGCCACGCCTGCACCAAATCCGCATCCAGCGTCAGGAACCAACCGCCACATCCTTAGACGACAGTACAATACCCACGATGACCCCAGAAATTGCCACAACCGATCAGGCTTTAGAGGGTGAATCAACCCGTAATGTTGATGATGCAACCTAAAACGACTCTGAATAGCGATCGCCCCACTGATTTTTCTCCCGCGAAAATGACCACCAGTAGGGCTTATGAGTTGGAGATTGACCCTTCCCGATCATTTGCTTTTCATCAAGCGACACAATTCCTTCACTTTCTCCCAGTACCCAATTCCCTGATGCAACTTTTGCGGTTGTACTCAGTCTCCAGTTCTCTGAT
>NZ_DATNPA010000277.1:0-9980 GCF_036703385.1 Allocoleopsis sp.
CAGGGACAAGCGATCGCATATCTGGATGACTCTCGCCTCCAGACTCAAAAGCGTCAATTACAAAGTAGTGTTCAGCAAACGCAACGGCAACTGGAGCAAATAAACGCCCAAACTCAAGCTTTGCAAACTCAAATTGCAGCAGAAATACAAGCCATGCAGCGAGTGGTGGCGGCAGCAGAGGCAGAGCTACGGTTGAATCGACGACAACATCAGGAGCGGCAGATGACAACACAGGCGGAAGTGCGAGAAGCTGAAGCTGCCGCCAAGTTAGCGCGGGAGGAGTTAGCCCGCTACCAGGAATTAGCGAATACGGGAGCTGTTGCTCAGTTGCAAATTAGTGAGAAAGCCGCGACACTGGAAGCGGCTCTTGCCCGCCTGCAACGAACTCAAGCCATGCGAAATCCTAGTAACGCATCTGTAGAGATGGCGACGGAACGGATTGCACAAGAACGTGCCAGAGGCGCGTCTACGCTGGCAACGCTTAATAAAGAACAGAAAGCCTTGATTCAGCAAAAGGTGAGGCTGCAAAATGAGCTAACGCGCGATCGCCAGGAACTTCAGCAGATTGAAACCGATCTGACCCATTCTGTCATGCGGGCACCGATAACAGGTACCATTCAACAACTGAATCTGCGTAATGTCGATCAAGTGGTTCAACCCGGTGACTTGATTGCTCAGATTGCACCCAGTAGCGCTCCTTTGGTTGTGAAAGCGTTTGTTTCCCCTCAGGATATTGGTCGAGTTGAAATGGGGCAACCCGTAAAAATTAAGGTGTCAGGATGTCCCTATCCCGACTATGGAACCCTTGCAGGCATTGTTACTGCAATGTCTCCCGATGCAGCAGTGCCTTCCTCTCCAACAGCAACTCCTTCGGTTGGTGATACGCCACACCCAACATCGGGTGCTCGCTATCAAGTAACCATTCAATCTCAAACTCGGTTTCTTGGAGCGAATGACCAATTGTGCCATTTGCAAGCTGGAATGGATGGCAGTGCAGATATTGTGACTCGTAAGGAAACAGTCTTGCTCTTCTTTCTAAGAAAAGCAAGGTTGTTGCTCAGGGTGTGAACTTTTTCTAACTCTAAAACAATGAGTCGCCAATGGTTTTACCTACCAAAGCAAAGCTATCAGAAGCTGACGATCTATATTTCTGTATACGTGTAGACTCCATCCCAGTCATCAGGTGGGGGGCTTTGGAGAAATTGCTGACAACGATCAAAGTGTAATGCAGCTGCCTTGTCATTTTTATCAAGTTCTTCCAGAATATATCCAAACTCACTCGTGGCTCGACGAAACTTACCATTGAGGTAATACTCGCGCCCTTTATGGTAAGCCTCGATCGCCTGTTGCTTTTGCTCGGAAATCGGTTCAGAACGTAGCCCTACCACTTCATAGATAGTCACAGGTTGGTTCATGCCTTTAGGGCGAACTCGGTCAAGTTCTCTTGCCCAGATGCGATCGGCACAGGCGTTATAGGTAGTCTCGCTAATAACAATATCGCAGCCGTAAAACTTACTAATTCCTTCCAGGCGAGAGGCTAAGTTAACACCATGACCAACGACAGTAAAATCCATCCGTCTAGTAGAGCCAATATTGCCAGTAAACACGCGAGCTGAATTAATGCCAATACCAATATGAATTGGTATCTTGCCTATGGCAGCGCGACAACTATTAAATTCAGCTAATTGATGACGCATCTCAAGAGCTGTTTGCACCGCAGACCAAGCGTGATTTTCCAGAGGAAAAGGTGAACCAAAGACTGCCATGATTGCATCTCCCCAGTACTGAGGGACGATACCTCGGTACTTAAAAATCGCCTCAACCATTAACTCAAAATAATCGTTAAGTAAGGCAGCTACTTCTTCGTCTTCTAAACATTCCATCAAGGTAGTAGCACCACGAATATCCGAGAATAGAATGGAAGCTTCCTGGCGTTCCCCTCCTAGTGTGCCATCATCCCTTTTCAGTAACTCCTCTGCCAATTCCTGAGACATGTAGCGATACAGGGTTCTCTTCAGCCTTTCTTTGTCCGTATTGTCGTTCATCACTGCCCAATCTCCTGGAACTTATGAACATCGGTAAAATGGCACTAGTACAATCAACTGCTAAAAATACAAGTTTGGCATGACTTCTAAAACATCTGCCACCCCTGAATCAAAATCATTTCCAGTTATTTATGCTGACATTGAAGCAGCGCATCAACGCCTTGCTGATGTTGCGCACAAAACACCAGTGCTTACATCCAGAACTGTCAACGATCGCACAAATTCTCAAGTGTTCTTTAAGTGCGAAAACTTCCAGCGTACTGGTTCTTTTAAGTTTCGAGGTGCATACAACGCCCTAGCACAGCTATCTGAAGAACAAAAACAGCAAGGGATTTTAACCTATTCTTCGGGAAATCATGGACAAGCGATCGCACTTGCTGGAAAACTCTTAGGTATTCCTACTACCGTTGTGATGCCTCAAGATGCGCCGGAAGTGAAAATAGAGGCGACTCGTGATTATGGTGCTGAGATAATTTTGTACGATCGCGCCACAACCACACGCGAAGAATTGGCACAGAATTTAGCAAATCAACGCCAACTGACCATCATCCCTCCCTACGATCATCCGCATATTATTGCAGGACAAGGAACGACGGCTAAAGAACTTATTGAAGAAGTTGGCCAGCTCAATATGTTATTAGTTTGTTGTGGGGGTGGTGGATTATTGTCCGGGTGTGCAATAGCCGCCAAAACCCTCTCACCGAATTGCCGCGTTATCGGTGTAGAACCCTCACAGGCAGACGACGCCACACGCTCTTTTTATAGTAAAGTCCTGCAAACTATTGATAATCCCAATACTATTGCAGATGGAGCCAGAACTCCAAGCTTGGGAAAGGTGACGTTCCCTCTGGTACTACATTACGTTAATGATATGGTCACCGTATCCGAAGAAGCCATTCTCCATACCCTGTTTTACTTGTGGGAACGGCTGAAAATTGTGGTTGAACCGACTGGAGTCTTAGCAGCAGCTGCTTTATTAGAAGGTGTTGTTACTATTGCTCATAGTCGAATCGGCGTCATCATCAGTGGTGGCAATGTAGACCTCAAGCAAATGAAACAGTTTTTTTATCCCATAGACCTCTTGCATAAATCCTGGAATGCCCCCTAAATCCCCCAATTCTGGGGGACTTTGAGATTCCGGTTCCCCCCAAAGTTGGGGGGTTAGGGGGGCAAAAATTGACTTTTGCAAGAGGTCTCATATCTACATTTAGTTAGATGAATTGAAATGAGTTCTTTCCCAAGATTTATTTTGAGTGCGGGCGAGCGCACGCTCAGTTTTTGCTATTCACAGCGGTTACTCTATGATCAAGAACGAAGAAAACCAGCTAGAGTATAAACGGCAAGCTTGTCCGGAAGGATTTCAGCCCAAATCAATTCAGCAAATCCGAGAGGAGGCTGAGAAGAAGGTGGGAACGACTAACCAAGAAATTGACGGACGACTCTGCAATCTCCGAGCAAGCCAAGAACTCGATAAACAGATAGAACAAAAATTAGCTGCGATCAATATCCATAAGCTCTAGAATCTGGATTTTCAAGACAGCGATCGCCCTGCTCCTTTTCATATCAAGTTATTTTATCGTTGCCGAGAGTTTGGATTTTGTGCTGAGTTGTTGCCTCTCATAGCCTGAACCATTTGCAAATGAGCTTGGAGCGCCGGTAATTTAGAATTAGCAAATGTGTTCACATCCGGGTCTTGTGCTTGTTGAGTTGCGCTTTGAAACAGATTCACCGTCTGAACGTGATCGTTGTCCATTACGCTCATGTACTCGCGATCAAAATTGCTACGGGAAAGCCGCTGAAGTCTCGCTCTGATTTGCTGATGCTGAGCATCCAACGTTCTGGGAAGCCTGACACCCTTTTGCTGTGCCAACTGCATGAGTTGAGCATTGGCTTGCGAATGATCGGTAATCATACGCTGTGCGAACTGCTTCACCTGATTACTTTGAGATCGTTGCAATGCCAAACGACTCAACTCTACTTCTGCCATTCCACCTTGAGCGGCTTTGGTCATAAACTGCCTGTCAAAGCTACTTAATTGACTGGAGTTGGAGCGATTAGCGGGTCGGGTTGTAGGGTTTTGCTGAGTTGTGGGTTGGTTTGACTGAGCTAAAGCTGAATTACCCAACGCGGCAACAACTCCAAATGCCATCAAAGCTGTGGTTGCTATAACTTTTTTAATCATGATTCGCCTTCCTAACAATTATTGATCTTCTTCCATGTGCTTTCATCCCTTCATGAACTACCTCTCTCTTTAGATATGTTTGGTTGCACATTCTTAGTGAAGCGATCGCTCTCCTGCATTCGGTCTACTGATATTGGTTAAGATCCTATCGATAAGTCCAACCCTGGAATAAGCTGATCATTATTCTTGGATGAAGATTTTCAGTTATGCAACCTTCCAGAGCAGCTCGTCAGGAAGAGCTTGATAGAGGAGCAATACGCCCAGCCAGCCCAGAAATTTTTTTGCCGAAGATCGGGCAATTACCAATCTTAGCTGGTCTGGTTTTACTAGTTGCTTTTGCAGGAGCGATCGCACTGGCTGGTATTTTGAAATACAAGGTGACCGTGAAAGCACCAGCAGCAATACGCCCAGCAGGTGAGTTGCGGATTGTGCAATCGGCGACGGAAGGTACGGTCAAAAGTATTGCTGTTGAGGGGAATCAATCTGTTCGGCAAGGAGATACCATTGCTGTGATTGATGATTCTCGGCTACAAACCAAAAAGAACCAGTTGACAGGAGCTATCCAGCAGACTGAGCAACAGTTGTTGCAATTAAGCTCCCAGGTAGCCGCTTTGAATAGTCAGGTAGATGCTGAAATCGAACAGGCTAGGCGAACGATTGCCTCACTGAAGGCGGAGTTAAATCTAAACGAGCGCACCTACCAGGACAAACTCATTACTACCTCGGCGGAAGTAAAGGAAGCTGAGGCAAGTGTGGATCTAGCCCAGGAAGAACTCAGGCGGTATAAGCAACTCTCTGGAACGGGGGCGATTGCGCAGATTCAAGTAACGGAGAAAGAAGCAGTACTTAAAACAGCACAGGCTCGGCTAGAGCGGGTGAAAGCGGCGCTCAATCCCAGCACTGCCTCAGTGGAGATGGCACGGGAAAGGACGGAACAGGAACGAGCAAGGGGAGCGGCAACCCTGGCAACGCTGAATAAAGAACGGGAACAACTGTTGCAAAAGCAGACAGAACTTCAGACTCAACTTGATCGCGATCGCAAAGAATTGCAGCAAGTTGAAACAGATCTGAAAAATACGATCATTCGTGCTCCAGTATCGGGAGTCATTCAAGAATTAACGTTACGCAACCAATCGCAGGTGGTGCGTCTGGGTGACAAAATCGCCCAAATTGCTGCTGGCACAGCTCCTTTACAAATTAAAGCTCTAGTTGCTGCTCAGGATATTGGCAAAGTGAAAGTTGGGCAATCCGCTTTGATGCGAGTTTCAGCCTGTCCCTACCCTGATTACGGAACGTTACAGGGTAAAGTGATTGCGATCACTCCCGATGCGATCGCTCCTTCCAAGCCAGCGTCTGACTCTACATCAGACCAACCCAGACCAATGGCAGGGGTGGTTTATGAAGTGACTGTTCAACCCAAAACACTGAGTTTACATGCCAATGGACAGGAGTGTCCAATTCAATCGGGAATGGAAGGCAACATTGACATTATTTCCAAAGAAGAAACTGTGTTGCAGTTCTTTTTAAGACGAGCCAGGTTGCTAACAAATGTGTGAGCTTTCAAAGTTTTTTTACCCGGTCATTTGTCACAATTTACAACAAAGAAAGAAAAATGAAGCTTTCGTAAAGATACTCCTATGGGGGGATGAATGCTTTATTAGGTGCGCGAGCGCTACTGTAACAAAATGTAAATAAGTTGAATATAAGTTGAACATAAGTTGAACGCGATCGCGAACATCAAACTCTGATACTAATTAGCGATCGCAAGTTCGGGTGCCTGTCTAAAATCTCGCTGATTATCACCAAGAGTAAGGGAGAGGTCATCTCTTTTCTAACACCACTTTTCCAAATGTTAATGGCACAAGAAGGTTGCAATAGGGCTTTTGTCCTGCCACTTGTCACAATTTGCAACAAAGAAAGAAAAATAAAGCTTCTGTAAAGATACTCCTATCGAAGGATGAATGCTTTATTATTTGTATAGTAGAAAAACCGAACTCATCAATAGGAATCTAAGCCATATCCGATTGATGCTGCCAGGGGTTACTAGGATACAAAGCAGATTAAGTCGGTCTAACCTTTGTATTTGTTTAGGTTTTTCATGTCTCTGATGAGCTGCTGTTTGGAGTTGCAGTGATGCTGCTCAGATGGTTTCGTTTGCATTCGTAAATCCTTACCTTCAGGAGAAACAATGCAAAAGGTACTGTGAGTTGAATAACCCATCCCAATTTTGTCAGCTAGGTTAGAGCAGGGCAAACCCTAACAAAATCGGTTCCAAAACAATTAAGGAGAAAAAACATGGAAGTTAAATTGTGGAATGAACTGGATGACCAGCAAGCTGAAAACGTTTCTGGTGGAAATGTGCTTCTAGAGCCTGTACCTGGTAGTAATAAAACTACACCCGCTGGAGGACCTGGATATGGATTTTTTCAACCCCCTCCAGCCGCTCCCATAGCTTTTGAAAAGGTTTCTGAGAATGTTGGCTAATGTTGGCTATGTCTAGGATTATTTGAAAATTAGAGCGATCGCACTGTTTCACAATCTGCGATTGCTCTTTTTGTGTTTAAAAACATCCACAAATCTTCTTGAGGGACGATTGCTCTTTGTTTGAAATCACAATCACGTTTGGTTAGAGGTTGTGGGTACAACCAGGAGAATGGATACGACTTTACCAGCAGTGAGATAATTCAGATATTGCTCAAACTAATTTCATCATTTCAATTCTCATCTGTTCAAATTGAAATACCCGATCGTCCTGCAACACAGTGAAGAAGACTGCGGTGCTGCTTGCCTTGCCATCATTGCCAAGTATTATGGGCATATCTTTTCCCTGACTCGGGTGCGAGAAGCGGTTGGTACTGGCTCACGGGGGACAACGCTGCTGGGTTTGCGACGAGGTGCAGACGCACTTGGATTTATTGCTAAACAGGTTCAAGCCAAACCTGAACTACTCGAGCATCTCGATCAAGTTCCATTGCCTGTGATTATTCACTGGAAAGGCACTCACTGGGTTGTCCTGTATGGGCAAAAGAGAAACCATTATGTGATTGCCGATCCGGCGATTGGCATTCGGCGGTTAACTTACAATGAACTCAAAGCCGGGTGGTCAAACGGGGTGATGCTGCTTCTAGAACCCGATCGCACCCGCTTCGATGACCAACCCGATGACAACATCGGCGGATTTGGACAGTTTCTGCGCCGTGTCTGGCCCTACCGCTGGATATTGCTGGAGGCGATCTCCATTAACCTGGTGATTGGCTTAGTTGCCCTTGCCTTGCCCCTCATGATGCAGCTTCTCACCGATGATGTGCTGGTGCGAGGCGATACACAGTTATTAACGACTGTGGCAATTATCGTGATTACCATCAATCTATTCCGCAGCGCCATTTCCCTGGTGCAGGCGTTTCTCATTGGACAGTTCAGCCAGCGGATGGAACTGGGTTTAATTCTGGATTACGGCTATAAACTGCTGCGCCTACCTCTTTCCTATTTCGATGCTCACCGCAGTGGAGAAGTCGTTAGCCGAATTGCCGATGTCAGTAAAGTTAATGCTCTGGTGACTCAAATCGTGCTGGGTTTGCCCAGTCAGCTATTTATTGCACTGGTTTCTTTGGTGCTGATGCTGATCTATAGCTGGCAACTGACTCTGGCGGCGTTTGGGGCATTTATCATTGTCACCCTGGTTAACCTGCTATTTCTGCCAGCATTACGCCAGAAAACTCGTCGTCTAATTATCGAAGGCACCGAAAACCAAGGTTTCCTGGTTGAAACCTTTCGGGGAGCGATGGTACTCAAAACTACTCAAGCTACTCCTCAGGCATGGAACGAGTATCAAAAGAACTTTGGACGGCTTGCCAATCTTAATTGGAGTACTCTAAAACTCAGTCTTTTTAGCAGTACTACTACAGGTATCATCTCCAATCTGACCAATGTTGGCTTGCTCTGGCTGGGTAGCTATTTTGTCATCAATCGTTCCCTCAGCATTGGACAATTAATTGCTTTTAACGGCATGAGCGGTAACTTCCTAGGTTTTCTCAGCACAGGTATTAACCTGATTGACGAATTCATCACCGCTCAAATTGTGATACAACGTCTTTCTGAGGTACTAGATGCCACCGCAGAAGATGATCCAAAACGGCAAAAATCTTGGGCAGCTATTCCTGATGATGCCGACATCATTTGCTCTCATCTCACCTTCCATCATGCGGGACGGGCTGACCTTTTGGACGATTTTACCCTGACGATTCCTGGCGGGAAAGTTACAGCACTGATTGGACAATCTGGCTGTGGTAAAAGCACGTTGGCAAAGCTCCTCGCCGGACTTTATAATTTGCAATCGGGCAACATCCGCTATGGCTTTTATAATCAGTCCGATCTAGCTCTCACCTGTCTACGGCAGCAAGTGGTTCTGGCTTCCCAAGAACCCCATTTCTGGAGCCGTTCGATACTAGAGAACTTTCGCTTTTCCTATTGTGATATCACCTTGGAAGAGGTTGTCAAAGCCTGCCAGATTACTGGAGCCGATGACTTTATTAGTGAATTACCCGACAAATATCAAACCGTCTTAGGTGAATTTGGGGCAAATCTTTCCGGAGGTCAAAAACAGCGATTGGCGATCGCTCGATCTATTGTTTCCGATCCACCCATCCTGATTCTAGATGAATCCACCGGCTCTCTAGATCCCGTTGCCGAAGCCAAGGTATTAGACAGATTGTTAGAAAATCGACAGGGCAAAACAACTATTCTGATCAGTCACCGTCCAAGAGTAATTTTGCGCTCCGACTGGATTGTCCTACTAGATAAGGGAAGGTTAAAGTTGCAGGGGAATCCAACAGAGTTGTCCCAAATTGCTGGTGAACACCTAGATTTCCTAACACCATAACCTTTCATCCTTTTTTTTTCCCGTCTTCTCTTCAACACGAGCAAGTGCTGTTGATGTCTTGGGAAATCCATCTGGGAGCAATTTCACCAATTTATACCAATTGGCTTTTCCAATGTCACATTTGGAACTCCCCAAACCCCGCGATGTTTTGGGGAGAGCAATTAGAGAAACGGAGTTCCCAGCTTTGTCAGCGAGGATTAGAAAAGCAATTCTGAGGCTGAGCAACATAGGAAAAAAGCTTGTAAAGAACAATTTTAGAGTGGTAGCGTCTAAAGGCTATCTACACTCAGAAGCCAAACAAGTTCAAAATCATGAAGCGATCGCTCATCAGCCTTACCCTTGGTATCATCTCCTTGACATCCTTTGCTCCATATGCTGTTGCTGCCCCCCCTCGCACCCCAGACAAACAAGAAACCTGTGAGGTTTTAGTCGTTGGGGGTGGACTGGCAGGTGCTGCAACGGCTTACGAAGGCTTACTGGCAGGGCGAACGGTTTGCTTGACGGAGATTACTGATTGGGTAGGCGGACAAATTTCATCTCAGGGAACTTCTGCGCTGGACGAACGCCCTACTCAGCGATCGCGTCTTTTCTATTCTCGCGGTTACCTGGAATTGCGGGAGCGGATTAAAAACTACTACGGCAAACTCAACCCTGGAGGTTGCTGGGTGAGTGAATCCTGCTTCCTCCCTCGCGATGCGGACAAAATCTTAGAGCGTATGTTGAAAGATGCCGCCAAACGCGGTAAAGGGACGCTCAAGTGGTATCCTTCCACCGTGGTTAAGGAGCTGAATATTAGCGCAAATGGTAAGCAGATCGAAAGTGCGATCGCAATTCAGCATCAACCTACGAAAGGTGCCCCTCCTCTCAACACCTT
>NZ_DATNPA010000278.1:0-44480 GCF_036703385.1 Allocoleopsis sp.
ATTGAGGCAGCAGGTTCTGGAAAGAGAAATTCAAGAGCGATCGCACGACCTGTACTAGGCGGTGTTTCTAAATCAGCAGTCTGATTATCTACCAGCAAGTGAATTGCTTGTACATCTTGCAGGGAGAACGTTTCTAACTCAACAGGTTCTTGACGTGTGGGTTTTCCCCAAGTTAAATCACTACCTTTTTGACCCAGTACTGCATAAATATCGTACTTTGCCCGCTCAAACTGAGATGCCCAGTGACGATAGGCTTCGACTTTTTGGTATTCGTTCCAACCTGACCAAGCCAGCCAGATAAATACAGCAAGTAAAGGTAACCAGAGTAAACCGCGTTCCATCTTGGGCTATTTTTTCCACCCTGTAGCAACAGTAATTACACTTATCTTTAGCCTACCCTTGATTGGCACTTTCGCTTCTAGCTAATCAGCGTTAAACATAATGCAACATCAGCTCCCACAAGGAGGCACATGAGCTATGGTAGTGGTTAAACTGGCGCGACAGCGGACGGGTTGCCATGAGAAAGTTTTTGATAGCGTGTTTGTTTATATTGGGGCTGCTTTTTGCCCCATTTAACTTTAAGGGGTTGGCGAATCAGGGAAAGTTTGAGTCGATTGTGCTGGACTTTCGGGAAGATGTCCCAGCGGCTGAGATTGAGGCGAAAGTGAATTTGCTTACTGGACAGTATGGACTTGAACCCCACCTGAATAGTGAATTTTCAGCTCCTGACCATGTGTATATTGCTAGAGGCGATCGCCAAACCATCGCCCAACTGAAAAAGTTAGGCTTCGGTAAGCTCACGGAATTTATTGAACCTAACTATATCTACCAAGCCTTCGACGTGCCCAACGACCCAGATTACGGTCAGCAATGGAACCTGCGGCAAATCAACGTGGAATCGGCGTGGGACGATACGAAGGGGAGTGGTGTCACAGTTGCGGTGATTGACACCGGGATTAGTCCCGTCCCTGATTTGAAAGATACCAAGTTTGTCAGCGGCTACGACTTCGTAAATGATCGCGTCGAGGCATTCGATGACAATGGTCACGGTACCCACGTTGCGGGAACAGTGGCTCAATCCACAAATAACAATTATGGTGTTGCTGGAATTGCTTACGAAGCCAGCCTCATGCCCTTAAAAGTATTGAGTGCTGGTGGTGGCGGTACGGTGGCGGATATCGCAGAATCGATTCGCTTTGCCGCTGACAACGGTGCTCATGTGATTAATATGAGTTTGGGTGGCGGCGGTGAGAGCCAGTTGATGAAAGAAGCGATCGACTACGCTCACCAAAAAGGAGTTGTGATCATCGCAGCAGCTGGTAATTCTAATGATAATTCAGCTTCTTACCCTGCCCGCTATCCTCATGTTATCGGCGTTTCCGCGCTGGATTCCGCTGGTACCAAAGCCCCCTACTCCAACTTTGGTGCAGGTGTCGATATCTCCGCACCGGGTGGCAGCGAAGCTGGTCAGATTTTACAAGAGACCATCGACCCGGAAAACGGTGAACCAATTTTCGCAGGCTTCCAGGGAACCAGTATGGCGTCTCCCCACGTTGCCGGTGTGGCGGCGTTAATCAAAGCGGCGGGTATCCAAGAACCGGATGAAATTGCAGATGTCTTGACCAAATCGGCACGAGTCATCCAGCAAGACCCCTTGAATCACTTTGGTGCCGGTCATCTGGATGCCGGGGCTGCTGTTAAGTTGGCTCTGAGAGGACAAATCACCTTCAAGGACTTCTTCCGCTGGTTACGGGATAACGGTTATCTCAATCCTCGTTTCTGGATTGATGGCGGAACCGTGATGTTACTGCCAAAAATTGCAATGGTGCTGGGTTCTTATCTGCTGGCCTGGTTCCTGCGCAATTACTTACCCTTCTGGAGTATGTCACTCGCCACTGGGTTAGTTGCAGGTAGTTCTGGAGTATTTTTCCTGCGTGGTCTTTATATCTTTGACCTACCACAATGGCCGTTCCGAGTGATGGGAAGTTCCATTCCCGAACTAGGTAGCGCTATCCAGGGGAGTACGATGCTCAACCCAATTTTTGCCAGCGTGCTCATTCCATTTATTTTGGTCGCGTTGCTACTCGGTCATCAACAATGGAAGTGGGTGGCTATTGGGTCTGCCCTCGGTGTCGCCAGTTGTTTGGCGGTCAGTGCAGTGATGTCACCCAGCCTCTTGTGGCTCGGTAGCGGCATTATTGCTCGCATCTTCCTCGTTGCCAATGCTCTCCTATGCTTTGGACTTGCCTATCTAGCCTCGAAAGGAGAAATGCAAAGGGCATGAGTATTAGTGTAAAAGGTGTTATCGAACGCAAAGGACTAGGGCCAGGGACTTGGGCACTGGTTACAGATTCTGGGGAAACTTATGAACTTAAGGATGCCCCGGCTGAATTAAAGAAATCTGACCTTAAAGTCAAGGTTGAAGGACAGGTACGAGATGACGTGATGACCTTCGCCATGATTGGCCCGGTTCTGGAAGTCAAGTCCTTTAAGGTGCTGGATTAGTTAGTAGTTATTGCTACTCACGAAACACGCTATTTGCGACTCGCGACTGTTAAAACTCGCCTACTCAGCAGCTGTTGGGTGGGCGGGTTTTTTCTAGGACTTTTGGTGATGGATGCGGCTTTGGGCTTTATTTGGGCTTGAAATCTGTCTAAGTTCCGACGTGGTCTTGCATTTGCAAGCGGTGCTGCACTATTCTCAAATCTTGCACAGTTTGAGAGTTTTGCTAGGGCTTTATTGATGGAAAATCAATTGTTTGAACGCCAAGCCCAGCTAGATCAATGGCTGCACCGCCTGGTGGAAATCCTGCGAAGCCAAGGAGGTTCCACCTGGGAAGTTCTGGTGCAAACCGTTTCGGGAAAAACGGCTGCGCTCGACCTTGATGGAATTAGGTTGCGACTGCGGGCGTCGGGAGGAGAACAACTGCAAATCGAGAGCGAATATCCGGTAGCGCTGGAGTCAGTAAATTTTCGCAGCAAAGCCGAAACTCTCCAAGACGTGATTGCTGGCAGGTTGACTTTAGATGCAGCAGTGGTGGCTGACCACATTTACCTGAGCGGGACTTTAGAAGATTTGCTGGCTATACACCAAGTAGTAATGGAAATCTTAGCCGACAGTGCCCTTAACCCGCAGTTGCGACATCTGTGGACAGAATTCGATCAATTGTGGTTGCGTCGTTCTTCTCCACCACCTTACCTTTCTCTGGAACATCAAAAACCTTCCTACGGCGAGTTGATTCGCCAGGTGCCAGAAGATGTGCTTGCCATTGATGTTTACTCACCAGAAACAGACGCTACAGAGTAGGGCGATCATTTTTCCATCTTAAACATGACTTACGCAACCCCAGCTCCCCAAGTTTGGGGGGAAAGGCTTGTATCCCATTTCTTTGGTCAGTCTAAGTTTGAGGGATGAATCTGTGCTATATCCTATGTTGTCACTAGACACTAGACCTGTTTTGAAAGTCTCCTTTCATCCTGGAGTGTGAGCGTACCGCTCATGAACGTCTCTTGCAAAAGTCAATTTTTGCCCCCCCAGCCCCCCAATTTTGGGGGGAGCAGGAGCTTCAAAGTCCCCCAGAATTGGGGGATTTAGGGGGCATTCCAAGATTTACGCAAGAGGTCTACTAGACCGCTTGCAGAAGTAGGGATAAGGAAACGACACATTTCTCTTTTCCCCTTCATCCTTCCCCTATCGCTAGGAGATTTATGACTATGTGCAAAAGGTCTACCATTGATTTCAAGGAATATTAATTAATAAGGCTTATATATGATTTATTTTTATCGGTTTTATTGCTTTTATCTATTGACAAGATCTTATATAAGTATGCAAAATTGAAACGTTAAAATAATTTTAATCATCAAAAGCAAAAATTGACTTGTCTTAGCTGAGGGGACAGGTACAAAATTTCGGTTAAGCTTAGCATGAAAACGAGAGCACAAGGCAAACAGAAAAAATATGACAGGGCAGAAAGCTTCCTCTCAAGGTTCATCAATCGCATCTGATTCTGTAACTATTGTTAACATAAATGCCACAAGCAAAGATCCAGTTGTTAAGTTCTTCAAAGCAGGAACTTATGAAGTAAGCGTAATCGGAACATCCGAAGGGGGAGGCTATGATGCTTGGAGTCGTTGGTCAGAAGAGTTTGGCCCTCTATGGTTAAACGCATATACCATAGACTCCCCGCAATTTGAAAAAATTAATATTGGCAAGAATGATCAAATCTATAACGACAAAACAGAGGCGCTTGCAGCCGCTAAAACTAGAGGCTCTGTTACTTTTACCCTGAACTCAGATGGGGAAGTTAATTTTTCCCTTGAGGATGATAATTATACAGACAATCGTGACGGTATGTCACTAGCGGTAAAAAAGAAGGATCAACGCAAAGATGACGAACAACCCACACCAAAACCCTCAGAGATCGCACCACCCACAGCAGGAGTATCATTTATTATTCTTGTGATAGTTACACTTTTTTCAATTGTAGTTTGGGTCTTGGCTAACTTGATTAAATAACTACCCTGCTATATCCAAGTAGGATAAAATATCCGCTGCTGTAGAGACGCAATATCCTGCGTCTCTAATTGTTCAAGAGTGTTATGAAAGAGGACTTGAGCTATCAACTGCGGGTTTAAACTCTTGGTGGCTTACTTCAAAATACGCTTCGATCGCATCGCTTGCGGAGGCAGCACCATTTTCCGCCTGTACCAAACGACCGACTTCTGCTGCTTTAACCGCATAACTAGGGTCAAACAGCAGCTGTTTAAGTTCGGCACTCATCACGTCAGCGGTACAATGCTGGCGTGCGATCGTCCGCGCTACTCCCAACCTCACCAAACGGGCGGCGTTATCTGGCTGATCGTAGGCGCAGGGAACCACTAGCATGGGACGGCCTGAACGCAGCGCCTGGGCCGTTGTTCCTATACCAGCATGATGGACGATCGCAGCTGCACGAGGAAAAATTGCTGAGTGGGCGACGTAGTTAACTGCGATCGCTCCTTCTGGTAGCTCGTCGGGGGCAATTTCATCTGCTGCCTTTCCCATCAGCAAGACTGCTCTGTAGCCTAAGCGCTGGGCGGCTATCGCCCCGTCTAAATAAAAGTTCCCTGGCATCCACACCACTAAAGAGCCTAAAGTGAACACGAGCGGCGGCGCTCCCGCTTGCAAAAACTTCTCCAGTTCAGGAGACAAACTTTGACGCTCCTGGAGGTTGTATAAAGGAAACCCAGTAATGCGAGTTTGGGGTGGCCAGTCGGGTTGAGGAGTTGCTAAAAGCTGGGAGAACAAACCTAGCACCAGTTTGGGTGAATACTGACCTTCAAAAAAAGGATCGCCTGAAGGTGGTAAACCAAGTTCAGCCCGCAGTTGTCGCACTGGGGCGCTCCAAAAGCGTGCCTGCCACCGGAAAGCTCGATATATAGCATCGTTGGCAAGCAGCATCATGGCGCGATCGCTAGCTTCAGTCCCTAGGCGCGCAAGGTTAGGAGAATCATAAGCAGACCTAAACGACCCAGGTGAGAGGACGCCAGAGACTCTGGGAGTCCCAGTTTTTTCAGCTGCCACAGAAGCAGCAAAAGCCAAGTGGTGCGTCAGCACCAAATCAGCATCCCCTACCACGTCCACCAAGTCATCGTAGGTTGCCCGCAAGTGAGGCGCGATTAGATAGCTGATACCGTAGTCAATAGCCTGCCCACAAGAGGAGAGCAACCCGATAAACTCCCCCTCTTCTTCTATGTTGATTGACCCTGACGGTCTGATGGCACAAAACTCAATTCCAACGGATTCGATGATCTGGCGAAATATCTCGCCAGCAGCAATGACGGCACGATGTCCCCTTCTGTGCAACTCAAGAGCGATCGCTATGTAGGGATATACATCCCCAAGAGAGCCAAAGGTAGCGATCGCAACATATTTGCTCATTATCCAAGCCGTTTTGGAAACTCGATAAAATATCACTTTATATTATATTTTTTTATTTTTTATTATTGAAATAAAAATTTTATTTTAACTGCCTTTCCCTACTTTTACTAGCAGTTATTTCCGATATAATTTTTAGGTATGTCTATTTTCAGATAAATATACATAAAAATTGAATTTTCTACAAAATAGATGATTAAAGGGGACTTATCCTGGCACAGAGGAAGTCCCTTTGGCTAAAAGCGAATTTGTAAAGTTAAGTAATGCAAGGATGTGCGAATCATTAGCCTCAACAACTTAGCCTCATGCATATTCTTTTGGTGGGAAGGGAGTATTTGTAGTTGCTTGACAAAATACATAAAATTATTCTTGACTTACAAAAAATAATATGCTAAGGATTAATTGTCAAAAAGTTAAAAAACTTAATGATGCAAGGAGAAAAACAGATGGCAGATAATACCGTTAAAAACGGCTCTAAGAGTGGCTACTTTCTGATAAAAAGCAAGCTCAATGGCTTAGTTCTGGATGTGGCAGGAAACAACGCAGAAGCTAAAACTCATTTGGTTGTTTACCCAGTCAAGGGGACTAATGGTGAGCCGAATCAGCAATGGAAGATTACTGAAGATGGGTTTATAGAAAGTAGACTAAATGGTTTCGTGGTGGATATTCCACAAAGCAGAACAGAGCCTTTTACCCCGGTTATTACTTATCCGGTAAACGGTAGTAATGGAACGCCAAATCAGCAATGGACAATTACTGAAGATGGGTTGATAAAAAGTAAGCTAAATGGCTTGGTGCTAGATGTGCTAGGGAGCAGTACAGAGCCGTTGACCCCCGTTGTTACGTACCCAGTAAACGGTGATAATGGTACAGCAAACCAGCAATGGGAACTTGTTCCCGTTCCGGAAGAATCCTCGCCAGCATCAGTGTCGTTTTTGACACTAGGGCCAAGAGGTTCCTTTATTGATGCACAAGAATTTGCCATCCAACCAAAAACGCCTCAGTCGAGAATTAAAAGCGTGCGTATTAAGTCTGGTTGGGCTATCGACAATATTCAAGTGCAATATGAAGATATAGCCAAGAATCCGCCTGAAACATACGAGTCAATAGCAGCTGGTGCTTCCGGTGGTCAAGCTGATGAATTCAGCATAGAAGCGGGAGACTATATCACAAAAATCGTACTAACCTGGGGTAAAGAAGGCCCCGAATATCCAGAGCAGGACATTATCTCCTTACAGTTTCAAACGTATAAGGGAGATAAATCACAGATATTTGGTGGCTCTAGTAGCCAAAAGGAAGCGGCAACTTTTTCTCTTGAAGCATTTCCAAATCACGAAATAATCGGGTTTTTCGGTGCCCATGCCCTTAATCCTGTTAGTAATACTGATGTGTTAGTTCGCCTGGGTGCTTATATCAGACCTGTCGCTTCATAAACAAGACGCGATCGTAACCTAGTCAAAATTTCGGTGTGGTGGGGACTGAAAGAATTGGTGAGAAAAAATAGAGATAATCTTGTCGATAAGCCCCACCTAAAAATCTGCTCGACAGGAGAAAAAACTGACTCGATTAATTTATAATGATTGTTATTGTGAATATAAGGAAAAATTAATGCTTGCAATTTTTCTACTAATGTTGTACTTTTGCTTTTATGCTTGGTTAATCTACGGCCATAAACAGAAAGTAGGAATTCAACTCCAAGAAGATTCACATAAAAAAAATTTTATTAAAATTACCACGGCAACACCAAAGGAACAACAGAAAAATAAACCCGTACTCGCAGTAGAAGTCAATCTAGGCAACAGTATTAAAAACAACTTTACAAACGAGCAGCAGTTCCCTCTGCCTGCTTATAGACCAGATTTTGAAGAGAATGCCAATAAGAAGATAAACACAGAGGAATACGCGGAAAATTCCTCGACAGCGCTGCCCACGTTTGCTCAACACCTTACAAACGTGCCATTAGCAGCTGAAAGGGGAGTGGCGAACACGCATCCACACCACTACGCGATCGCCTCAGCAGTTAACATCGCTACCAATGGATCGAGTGAAGCTCTCGTAGAAAACTATAAAGTTGAGGAAGTCACAAACACTGCCGAAGAGCAGTTAATGTATGACAAAAACATTATCAATCAAGCAGTACACCAATCCCGGTTAGCAGTGAGCGAAGCAATCAAAGAATTTGTTGCAACTAAAAGTGATATTAAAGGGGCTTATAAACCATTATATGAATTGTTAACTGATTACCCCTTCCGTCTCGGCAAAATGCTACGACCAACTCTGTGTATTAGTGTTGCCAGAGCAATAGGAGGTAAGGGACACGATGCCTTGACATCAGCAGCAGCTCTTGAACTTTATCACAATGCCTTTCTAATTCACGACGATATCGAAGACGGTTCCGAATCTCGACGGGGTAAGGGAACTTTGCACCAAATGATTGGAATTCCCCGCGCTATTAATGTAGGAGATGCCACCAACGTCTTGGCTGTAGGTTTATTGTTAGAGAATATGTCAGTTATTGGAGTTTCCAAAGCTCTCAATGTTTTACATGAAATCGAGTTTATGGCGCAGCAATCTGTCGAAGGACAGGCAATGGAATTAGATTGGGTGGCTACCAATGCTTCCCACCTAACTGACCAAGATTATTTTAAAATGTGCGTCAAAAAAACCTGTTGGTATTCGTTTATTACTCCCTGCCGAATTGGTTTGATCGTCGGACATCCATCAGCAAGTAATAAGGAACTGGTTAACCATTTGGCAGGTATATCTCGATTTGGTATGATATTAGGAATTGCCTTTCAAATCCAAGACGATTTATTGAATTTACAAGGTCAACTCAAAGATTATGGAAAAGAGATTGACGGTGATATTTACGAAGGAAAACGCACCTTAATGCTGAATCATGTTTTGTCACATAGTGGCAAAGCATCTGAGAATATATTGAAAATTCTTGCCTTACCTCGCGATAAAAAAACACCAGAGGATGTCGCTTTTATTAGGGAACAAATGGAGCTTTGCGGCAGCATCGAACACGGCTGGAAAGTTGCGCGATCGCTTGCCAACAAAGCAGCAGAAATTTTTGATAGCCTAGATTTTCTTCAGCCAGAAACTCCGCTACGCTCAGAAGAAAAATGGGGATGTCCCGTCCACGATCATCGATTTATCAAAGAAATAATCAACTACGTGATTTACAGAAATGCGTAAGCCTGCATCAGTAGGAAAAGAGCTAGAAAAATTAAATGAGTGAAAGGCCAGAAATTATCAAAAGCTTTATATATAAAAATATAAAAGTTTATCCAGGTTCAATCTTGGTTCTACATTTAGTAATTGATAGCTGGATAGCTGAAAATTTATTATTCCGTCCTACATTAGATGATTGGTTAGTAGATAACGGTCAAGTTATCTCTATATCTAGTAGTATTTCTCCCTCTTATCTTTATGTAGTTCAGGGAAGCCAATTCAGCCAAAAAATTACAATTTCAATTCCTTCTATACTGCAAATAGGACAGAAAGTTAAAAGTTGGTTACGCTTTCCAGCAATTCAGGAAGAAGCTATTCCTATCCAACTGGAAATTGTATTGCCAGAGACCGAAAAAAATCAAAATCAGGTTGTCGAAGTTTCCTTGCCAGTTACTTTGCCTTTCCCTTCTCGTGACGGAAACTTGTTCTCGAATGCCCTAGACCAATCAACAGCCGGAATGTTTGGTTTGATATCAGGTTTGATAGACCTAGATAAAATACCATCTCGCTGGCTAGTAGCTGAACTTTTAGCCAGTTTAAGTAAGAAAGGGGAGGAATACGTCCAAACTGAACCAGGCACACAGTTACTCAATCAAATTAAATCAACTAGCTTCTTTCAAAATGGAGTTATCGCTTTGGCCTCCGCACAAATTCCCACCTGGATAAGCGATAGCATCAAAAGTGAGAATACAATTTTAGGGGGTCAGAGTTTGCTAGCTATTTGGGAAAAATGGCTGTTAAACTTGGTTCCCGCTGATCAAGAAACTCTAGAGAAAAAAAGAGAAACTTCAGTTCCGGGTTTTTTAGCAGAAAAATTCGTTGCCAAACTAGGAGGCTCTGCCGATCGCTGGTTCGCTGGCATCCTCTTGGGACTGGCGCAGATATCCCCAGTCATTGCTAAAAAATTGCAAGATATCGCCTCAAAAGAAGCAACGTTAGATAGCGATGCGTGGCAACGCATCCCGCTTAGCGATCGCGCTACCGAGGCAACTAAAAGTTTGCTTGCTGTACTACCCGGTTTAGATACACTTCCGGCTCGTTGGCTAGTTATAGAATTGTTGCTCCTCCTATGCCAAGAAGGTGACAAATACGGTCGCACCGAAGCTGGTAGAGAATTACTGACTCAGTTGAGTAGCACCCGTTTCTATCAGAATGGGGTACTCGCTTTTGCCGCAGCAGAAGCCCCCCGTTGGTTAGTTATCACTCAGGAAGCCGCCTCTGCTTATCAGAATTTTGTTGGTGGTGACAAGAACCAAGGTGGTTTGCTAACCCTTGCCTCACAGTGGTTGTGGAGTTTAGGTGCAACAGACTTGAATGAAGGCCAGCCTAATAGTGACATTTCCGTATCGGCTGAGGCGGTAGACGCGCTCAAAGCATCTCTGGGAATGGATGCAGAACGCTGGTTTAGTTACCTTGTTCTGGGACTGGCGTTGGTATTGCCAAGAATTGCCACCACCTGGGATGCGATCGCCTCAAGCATTGGTGTATCCTCTATCCTCCCAACGCCGTTCCGGCAGACAATAGTCAACGATGTTTTCTGCGAGGCAGGTTCGCTACAGCGATGATCATTGACGAACAACTGCTAGCCCGTATTGAAGCCCTACGCATTCCCTTGGATGACCCCGCCTCCCCCATTGACTGGAAAGATTGGTATCACTTCATTCTCCTGGATAGACAAGGAAAAGTGCGGATACTGGTCAACATAAACTTGATGGGCAGACCAGGGCACGGTGAGATTCAAGTAAGCTTCCTGGTAAACTTAGCCAGCACTCACCTGCTGCCAGAGGAGCAGGTGGATATGCCTATGGCGACATTAGGCACTACTTGCAACTTGGAATGGCAATCCGATATGGTGCGTCGAAACCCCTTTCGTATCGAGGGAAACGGCGTCTTGCTGGAACTCGATGGCAAGCACTCGATACTGCAAGTCCAAGACGAAAGGGCGCAGTTATCCATTCGTTGCCAAGGAGAGGCGCAAGCCATGCCTTTGTTAGTAAGCGAGGATTCGCCTTTTGGCAGTGGTTTCATCGGTTGGGGTTTGGTGCCCGGTTTACAAGTAATGGGAGAGTTATCTGTCGGCGAACAGAACTTCAGTATTGATCGCGATTGGTTTGTCTATCACGATCACAACTTTGGTCGTTTTCGTTGGGGTGAAGATATTGCTTGGGAATGGTTTGTCGCTTTTGCCACCTGTGATGACGGCAGGCAAATTACTCTGGTTTTAGACCAACGTACCAACAAAGACCATTCTATCAAGTACTTACCCTATATTTTTGTATATGTGGATAATCAGATACACAAAATTTTCCTCGGCTCTACTTTAGCTATTCATTGGGATTGGTCGTCCTCTCCAGTCATGCCTGTGCGTCTGCCTGGAATTATGGCTTCCCTGTTTGCCGATCGCACCTTAAAAGTCCCTTCTAGCTTGAAGGTAGAAGCCGCCGATGAACGCGATCGATTGTTAGTCAACGTCAACTTTGAAACAACGATGGAGCTAGTCGTGCCTGATAATCAAGACCGTCAATACAGTTTTATTGAAGAAGTTACAGGCAGTGTTGAAGTTAGCCTTTTTCTCCACGGAGAAACTCTGCGAGCAAAAGGATTTATTTATGGAGAATATGTGCTTTGACCGATTTAGCTTCATCCGCAATTCATCTCAACGCTGTACTCGCAAGAGTCAGCATTGAGATGAATTGCGTTCAGTCCCCTTGTTCAGAGCGTGATAATCTGGCTACACTTGTAGTGGTCATTGACCCACCTAGATGATTGGATACAGACAGGTTAATCCGAAGTGGGGACAGTTCCACTCAGTAATTGACCGATTGTGGGCAACTAACCGTGAGTGTCAGCCGAGAAAAGAACCGAGACAACGCCAAAAAGACGACCAGACCAATGCTGGAAGATGAAGTACTTGCATCTCAACTAGAAGCGTTACTCACACCAGCCATCACCGCACAAGACAACTACTATCGTCAACTGGGGTTAATGGCCTTCTCACCGCTGAAGAAATCCTTGATTTAAAATTGAATGCTGAATTAGTCGTTTTGAGTGCGTGTGACACCGGACGCGATCGCACTACCGGAGATGGCGTTATTGGACTGTCTCGCGCCTGAATTAATGCGGGTGTACCCAGTGTGATTGTATCCCTTTAGGCAGTGCCAGATGCCCCGACAGCCTCTTTGATGACCAATTTTGCTCAAAATCTGCAACAATACCCCGACAAAGCTCAAGCCTTATATCAAGCTATGCTAAGCACCCGAAAACAATACTCCATGCCCAAAGACTCGGCATTCACGCTGATTGGGGAAGCCGAGTAGACGACTTGACAAAGTACACTCAGACAGCTTCCTCTTTGCGTCCTACAATGGTGAACGAGGTGTTAGGCGAAAAACCCATAACCGTTTTCAGTTTAATCCCTCAGTTCTTACCTCCCGCTTTCTCAAAAAAAAATCCCCGACTCAAACCGGTGAGCCAGGGAATGTCAATCAGGGTGCATCTACCATTCCACTCTTCCGAGATGGGCAGTAGTCATCCGGAAAAATTGGAAAAGTTGCTCCCTAATCCTCAAAGTCTCAAATGGCTGTTGTTTGTCAGGAAACCCCAACTTAAAGGTGGGAAACTTTCAGACAATTGAAGGTATCTAACATATAGATAGGGGTATTGCATCCTCAAGCCTTTTCATGATTCAGCTAAATGTCCTCGAAATTAAGCAGGATTGACCAAGTAGCAGTGGCACAGGAATTTCACATCTCTGTGACTCCCTTAGGAGAAGACGAGTATTTGGTGCGAATTGAACGCGTCGCCCCAGGAGTCCCATTGGCAGAAGAACAAGTGCGTTGGCCGATGGAGAACTGGTTAGCTCAGGCGCGTCAATTGATGAATGACCCGCTCTTGGGATTGTTGCAGGGGGGTGGGGCGTTTACTGAAGATGTCTTTTTCTTGTCGGAATGGGATGAACCCGCTAATCCATCCACGCGAAACCTGGTAGAGCTAGGTCATGAACTGTACAATGCTCTGTTTCAAGGAAGCCTGAGAGATAGCTGGATGATGGCACAAGCGATCGCTCAAAATCAACGCCAGGTTTTACGGTTGCGCTTGGGACTCAAAGGTACACGCTTACCTCGCTTACCTTGGGAAGTGATGCACGCTGGCGATCGCCCCCTGGCTACAGGTATCGATGTCGCCTTCTCCCGCTACCAGTTGGGGCCAGGAGTTTGGAACCCTAGGCAGACATTTCCCTCTTCACCGAATCAACCCCTGAAAATTCTCATGGTGATTTCCGGTCCGAGTGACCAGGAAATGTTAGAACTGGCGCAAGAGGCCAGCCACCTACAAGAAGAACTTCAGAGGCGTACTCCCAATGGTCCCCCCGCAATTCAACTGACTGTTCTGGAACAGCCAGGACGCGAACAGCTCACTCAAGCCCTAGAACAAGGCCATTATCAAGTTTTCCATTACGCGGGTCACAGTAACCTAGGTGATTCCGGTGGGGATGTCTACCTAGTCAGTAACAGAACAGGTCTCACAGAAACTCTAAACGGTGATGACTTAGCGGGATTACTGGTGAATAATGGCGTCCAGCTAGCCGTCTTTAACTCCTGTCGCGGTGCCTATACAGCCGCATCCAATGTCCTGGAAAATGGAAAAGAGCGGAATCTGGCAGAAGCCGTGGTGAAGCGGGGGATTCCCGGTGTTTTGGCAATGGCTGAGCGCATTCCTGATGAAGTCGCACTGACCCTAACGCGACTGCTGTACCGTAACCTGAATCAAGGTTATCCCATCGATCTGAGCCTCAGTCGGGCGCGGCAGGGATTGATTTCTGCTTACGGCTCAAACCAGTTGTATTGGGCTCTGCCTGTTCTTTATCTCCATCCCGAGTTCGATGGTTTCCTACCGAATGACAATCCAGAGAAACGGGAAGGGTTGTTTTTCATCCCTGAACCGCCGGATACGTCCTTACTTCCTAAAGCGGATGATGTAATTTTCACACGTTCTGCAAGACCTCCCCTTCCTTCAGAGGATGAGGAGGAGTTAGACGGATTTCCTAGGGACTTAGACTCTGACGAGCCAGACGCGGATGACCCCGCTGCCTTTATTAGGGGCTTACTCAGTCAGATGGATCCATTGCCACCGAACCCTGAAGTGGCGTCGCCAAATGTTGACGCAGAGAATGGTTCAAGAGAGCGGTCCCAGGCCGCTAGCTGGGAATTACCAGCCCATTCCTCTGAGGCAACACCTTCTTCGAGGAAGGAATCAGCAACCAGTTCATCGCCTGGGAGAACAGAGACATCAGCTACCCAAGCTTTGGCTTCTGCCAATACCACCCAAGTGGTTGAGCGCCCAAAGGCAACAGGTATCCAGATCTGGTGGCAAAAGTTACAGGCTGTCCCTCGGTTGTGGATGATTTTAGGGGCAACTGGAGCTTTAGCGATCGCTCTGTTGGGTTTTTGGGTGTTCCAAAGCCGTAATCCGCAAATCGGAGGGATACAGCCAACCCCCTCTCCAACTCAACCCTTAACCGATAAAACGGGCGATGCAACAAAAGCTGATACCTCTAAGGTTACAGCTATGGCGATCGAACAACTTAGTCAGGGAAACATTGCTCAAGGACAAAACAACGTAGAGGAATTGCTGAACCGGGAAGCCTTACAATCAGCCGATGCCGCCTTAGCTGTTGTGCCCAAATCGCGACTGGATGACCCAGCTGTCAGTTTCTTAAGAGGCCGCTTGGCATGGCAGTCTATCAAAAAGGGGAGCAAGGATTACGATTTGAGCGATGCCCGACGTTATTGGGAAACCGCGCGGAAAGGGCAGCCGAAATCGGTAAAATACCTCACCGCACTAGGATTCGCCTACTACGCTGAAGGCAATTATGCTCGTGCCAATAATGCTTGGTTTGAGGCACTGCAAGCGCTCAAAGAATCACAAGCTGGGGCAACTCTAGCAAAAGATAATCCCCAGGGAGAAACGCTGACTATCTATGCTGGGTTTGCCCTAGGATTGCGGCAAGAGGCTCAAAAGCAGCCAGCGGATAAGCGGGCAAGTCTGTTGAGTAAATCGCTGAATATGCGCCAATACGTCATGAGCAATGACCCGGTTAACTTTAATCCCGACGCCCTGAGCAAAAACTGGTTGTGGACAGAGAAAACGATTCAAGAATGGCGATCGCTTTTAGGAGCAAAGTAAGCAGTGGTTCAAGGGTTGAACGTTGGAGGCAGAAGGTTGTACTCCTAGCTTTTTGGCAATCGACCAACGTCCTAACCTGTTAACGTTCCAGGCCTATTCGGACTTATAACTTATTTATGGTGCATCAGCGACGAAAGCGAGTGTCGCTTGCGTAAATCCATCATGTCAGCAAGGCTCTCTTTTCCCCCATCGAGAGGATGGCTCTGTTCGGGGGGCAACACAGTTATCTGAGCCAGGTGCCTATTAGTTGTTGTTATTGGCTGGTTGAGAGCCTGCACGTTTGATTGTGAACTAACGGGCTGTGGCGTCCTAGGAATAGAGCCGCTTTTTGTCGGTGGCGTTCGCCGTTTTCTGCGGATTGCTCCTGTGGGTTTTAGCCGCTTTGAATTTTGTTCACTCTGAGCGGAGTATTTCAGAATTTGAGTCAGCAATAAGGAACCTCCTGCACATCCCAAAGCAATTGCAGCAAACAGCGACAGGGGTAAATCTTGTTTCGGCGCGGATTCCTCAAGGCTCGTAAAAGGGACTTGTTCTGGCGTAGATTCCTTCTGAGTCGTAAGAGGAGTTGGCGCTGGCGTAGATGATTTCCAGATTTTGAGGGTGTGAGGTTTTGCTGTAACCTTCTCAAAGGTCGTGAGAGAGGGTAATCGTCGAGACCCCCCATCCTCCATTGGCCCTGCGTTGACAAGACCCAAAGTAGCTACTCCACCCAGCAAGACTAGTACTAGCCACAGTCCACCGCAAAAGACAAACGGATGTTTGTAGAGTAACAGTTTGAAAGACTGTAAGCGGTGTTGTAGTTCAGAAGGATTATTAGATGAGTTGAGCATTGACGCCCTTAACAGTCAGGATAATCTTTGAGAGGCGTTCAGTGGCACTCTAATCATAGATTGACTGAACATTCCTAAAATAATAATGCCAAAAAGCAAATTTCCTTTTTCGCCTTGAAAGTGGAACAACTTTGTGACATAACCTAGTCGCACTCTAGATTTAAGGCTTATGTTACTGATTTCGACCCTCGGGGTGAGCTAGCTAACAAGGATTGTTCCCTAACTCTCCCAATGGAGAATGTCCTCTTGTCAATGTTATCTAAGCTTTTCTGGTTTGAGACACTAAGGTGACCCAATCAGCTTGTTTGAGCCCCAACACAGAGCTTGAAGGTGGAAAGCCCTCCCAGATGTGGTGACCTAAATAATTTAGTTCTGTTGGAACTTAAATTGGCTATCTTTCCACTCAACAGGGCTGATATTCAGCTTTGTTCCGTGTTTGGGGGATAGATAGTACTTTGACAGGGTGCAGGTCGCATACTTTGGGAATTTTAGCATGGCTTTCCCTTCTACCTATCTCCTTATTTCTGAGGCATTTGCCTCTGAAGCCCCGCCCAAAGGTGTGATTGCCTCCGGCATCGTGTACAACCCGATCGCACTTAGACGATTTTCAACTAAGCTAAGTTAAAATTCTTCGCTCACCAGCAAATGCGCTAGAGTGGCGATCGCAGACAGTAATTGGTAAGGGACTCAAGAGAATGGGGGCAAAGCTGACGCCCAAAATCGGCAACATCGTAGACGCCAGCGCTAACGGTGATGAGACGCCAGTCAAAAGTAAATCCACTGCTGGTGTTGAAACCCATCAATCTCATCCGCCATCTCCCTCTAAATCCTGGACTATAGAGGACAGTGAGAAGCTTTATCGGATTCAGGGGTGGGGTGAGCCATACTTTTCGATCAACGCAGCCGGTCATGTTACAGTTTCTCCCAAAGGCGATCGAGGCGGTTCTCTCGATTTATTTGAACTCGTGGAGTCCCTGCGACAGCGCAACCTAGGGCTGCCCCTATTAATTCGCTTTTCAGATATCTTGGAAGACCGGATCGAGCGGTTGAATGCTTGTTTCGCCAAAGCGATCGCCCGTTACAAGTACCCCGGCACTTACCAAGGCGTCTTTCCCGTCAAATGTAACCAGCAACGGCATCTGGTTGAAGATTTGGTGCGATTTGGTCAACCGTATCAATTCGGTCTAGAAGCGGGTTCTAAACCCGAATTGATGATTGCCCTGGCAACGTTGAAGACGCCCAATTCCCTACTCATTTGTAATGGTTACAAAGACCGGGAATATATTGAAACAGCCCTATTAGCGATACGCATTGGGCATAAACCTGTGATTGTTCTAGAACAGCTCGAAGAAGTGCCGTTGGTTATTGAGGCAGCGCATCGGTTAGGGATCGAACCGGTATTGGGGGTTCGGGCTAAGCTGAGTACAAAAGGCACAGGACGTTGGGGAGAATCAACTGGCGATCGCGCAAAATTTGGTCTGACACTTCCTGAAATCCTGAGTTGCGTGGAGCAACTGCGAACAGCTGGGATGCTTAGTTCCTTACAGTTGTTACATTTCCATATTGGATCTCAAATTTCTGCCATTGGGGTCATCAAAGACGCCATCCGAGAGGCTAGTCAAATTTATGTTGAGCTGAGCGCTTTGGGGGCTAATATGCAGTACCTCGATGTGGGTGGTGGCTTAGCGATCGACTACGACGGCTCCAAAACAAACTTCTATGCCTCGAAAAACTACAACATGCAAAATTATGCCAATGATATTGTTGCCGAGGTAAAGGAAGCTTGTGAGGCGCGTCAGTTGACCGTGCCAGTATTGGTCAGTGAGAGTGGACGCGCGATCGCCTCCCACCAATCCGTGCTCGTCTTCGATGTTCTGGGTACTAGCGATGTCCCTTCAGAAACACCTGCACCACTGCGGGAAAAAGAGCATCTGATTATCCGCAACCTTTGGGAGACTTACAGTACCATCAACGTCGAGAATTACCAAGAAGCCTACCACGATGCTCTCCAGTTCAACGAAGAAGCGAAGAGCCTCTTTAGTCTCGGTTATCTCAGCCTCACCCAGCGGGCCAGAGCTGAGCAGCTATATTGGGCTTGCTGCCACAAGATTCTCGAAATTGCCAGAACTCAGGACTACGTCCCCGATGACTTGGAAGACCTGGAAAAAACGATGGCGTCGATTTACTACGTCAACCTCTCCGTCTTTCAATCGGTACCGGATTCTTGGGCGATTGACCAGTTGTTCCCGATTCTGCCTATCCACCGACTCGATGAAGAACCGACGCACCGGGGGATTTTGGCTGACCTCACTTGTGACAGCGATGGCAAGATCGCTCAATTTATTGACCTGCGAGATGTGAAATCGGTGTTGGAACTACACCCTCTCCGGGAGGGAGGGGAAAGGGCTTCATCCCCAAGCCCTAATCCCTCCAAGCCAACATCCAAAGAACCCTATTACTTGGGTTTATTCCTTGCCGGTGCCTACCAGGAGATTATGGGCAACCTACACAACCTGTTTGGAGATACTAACGCCGTCCACATCCAATTAACCCCTAGGGGGTATGAAATTGAACATGTGGTTAAAGGCGACACCATGACAGAAGTCCTAGGTTACGTGCAGTACGACGCCGAAGACTTGGTCGAGAGTATCCGCCGCCGCACCGAGCAAGCTCTGCAAGAGAATCGAATTACGCTGGAAGAATCTCAACTACTGCTACAAAACTATGAGAAAAGCCTGAGCCGTTACACTTATCTGAGTAGTTAACTTCGGATGTGTACGAGTCCTACTCAGGAAGGCAAGGTTGATTACATAGCGTTAAGGTTAAGTGCCAAGACAGCATGACCATCCGGTAGCTGATCCATGAAGAGCCCGATGAGTCGCCAACTCATCTATCGTCAATTCAGCTGTAGCTGTATAGGAGTCAGTCCCAGATGGGGGCTGCTTAATGGCGAGTGTTTAGCCCGCTTGGAACTCACTCAATCGCATCGCTTTCAAACTACCCATCTGTTCCCAGGAGTTCTGCGATCGCTTGTCGTTCTGCGGGTTCCTGGGATGGTAGAGTTCGACGAGTGTCGGTAATCAACCAATCCAGGGCTGCGGCCTGAACGTCAATGGTTGCACCTGTTTTGTCCACACAGTAACGTCCAAACACCAGTTTATCGACCAAGCGTACTCCTGCTCCCAGACGAGAGTATTCAAAAATCACGCTGTTATCAACGGTTGCCCCGCTACAGATCCAGCAATTGGGACCAATCATCGTCGGCCCAATAATCTTGGCCCCATCTTCTATATGGGTCATACCACCGATATAAACCGGGCCTTGGATATCCACCTTGTCCCAATTAACCGCCACATTCAATCCGGCGTAGATGCCTGGAAATACTTCTTTGCCTGGAATCTGCACGTTCTTAATATCGCCCCGGAGGACGCTGCGAATGGCGTGCCAGTAGTCGGGAACTTTGCCGATATCCACCCACTCAAAATCCATCGGCACCGCATAAAACGGAGCGCCCATTTCCACTAACTTCGGAAATAACTCTCCACCAATGTCATATTCTTGACCAGAGGGTATATAATCTAAAACTTCTGGCTCAAAAATATAAATACCGGTGTTGATATTGGTACTGAGCGCTTCCTCCACGGAGGGCTTTTCCTGAAAAGCTTTTACCCGACCGGTTTCGTCCGTGACAACGACACCGTAGCTAGGTACCTGCTCTAGGGGCACAGATTTTGTCACGATGGTAGCAATTGCACCCTTTTCTTTGTGCCACTTCACGGCTGCCGTCAAGTCGAGGTCAATCAGGGCATCGCCACACAGAACCACAAACGTATCATCGAAAAAAGGATAAAAGTCATGGATACGCCGCATTCCGCCAGCCGATCCGAGGGCTTCTCCAACCAATTGACCATCTACAATTCGACCCTCAAAGGAGTAGGCAATCTGGACGCCGAAGCGTTGTCCGTCGCGGAAATAACTTTCAATTTCGTTAGCTAGATGACTGACGTTAACGACGACTTGGTCACAGCCATGCCGTCGTAGCAGTTCTAGTAAAAATTCCATCACTGGTTTTTGCAGGATGGGAATCAAGGGTTTGGGAATAGTGTAAGTAATGGGACGAACCCGCGTCCCCTTACCAGCCGCCAGAATCATGGCTTTCATGAATTTTTCTTCCTCAACCTAGGCCACAAATTTTTAGTTTGGTGAATTGAGTCTGATTTTAACCAGTCCGTCGCTGACACGTTGGACTTTCGTCTGTAGGCTTGTTCCTATTGACTAGGAAAAGTGACAGCACTCAGTTAACAAAACGATAGACTATGCTATACGCTTACCGACTATCGGCAGAGAATGACACTTTTAGGGAGCCACCAAGGGAAGCTTCTGAAAGTCCGCGCTGTCGGCAGCCAAGGCCAAACTGACAACCCTGTTCCTTCCTGATTAGGAAGTTTACAGGTCTTTGAACTCATTTTCACCGAGTTTACTTCCACCGTACTCCCTCAGAGAAAGTGACGGCAACGGGTAATTCTATCTTTTATGAAACGGAAAACAGTTTCTCCCTTGAAATATAGCTTAACCAAGCTTCAAACCCTGATCAAAAAGGGAATTGAAGATGAAAACAAGGCTGAAGCCTGAAGGATGAAAGTTAAACGAGATTAAAGGTAAGTCGCCCAACCCTTGCGTCCAATTGTTGTACTTCATACTTCATGTTTCTGCTGACCCAGTTTCTAATCCCCAGTCAAAGAGAGCAACCCTAAGTGATTTACCTCAGCGCACGGATTTGTAGGTCTTGGTAGAACTCCTCTTGAAATAACTCCACTTTGGACTGAGCGGACAAGAGTAGCAGCGCCCAAAAGACTCCAACCCGGTCACTGGCTTTTGGTTCAGTTGTCTCCATCACCACTTCGTGGGAAGCCAAGCTATCCCGAAGGGAATCGGCAGTACCCGACGTGGCTGATGACAACGTCCACCACTCTAGCAGTTGTTCTAAATTTAGCCAATCTTTTCCAGCTGAGACTTCTTGCCAATGGGAGGAGAGAAATCCTTCTAGGTGCATGGCAAGTTCGGTTAGATTTTCATCATGAGCCAAATGAGCGATCGCTGCTTCGGCTTGAGTCCGAGATTGAGGGCGGGGGCGAAGAGTTCTCTGGCGCACAGGGGCTTCCCCCAGCTGTGTAGCCATCTGCTGCAATTGCTCAATCAGCTCAGAGAGTGTAACTGGTCGTCTTTTGGGAGGTGGGGCCGCTCTCCGACGGCGCAGATGACGTTCGAGATGTAGCGGTAACCGAGATTCGTTTGAGGCGTCGAGGTCCTCCTGTAGTTCGGTAAGTTCTGGCTCTTCTGGTTCCCCTAGACGCATCAAAGTATCAGCTTTTAATAAAACGAGCATGGATGCCCACAAAAAAGCTTGCCCCGACTGAGATAAATCGGCATCACGCCGTCCGGGTTCCGCATCATTCCCTAGTGTCAAAGTACTTAAATAGCGGTCAATCACCTCAATCACTTGGACATCCCAAGGGTCAATTTCCCCTCGCTGTGCCAAATCGATGAGGAGCGCGATCGCTTCATTAGCGGGTGTTCCAGTCATGGCGAACTGCTGTTAGAGGGTTGAAGGTTGGAAGGTTGGCAAGTTGGAGGTTGGAGAGTTGGCAAGTTGAAGGTTGGAAGGTTGTACAAGTTGGAGGTTGGAAGGTTGGCAAGTTGAAGGTTGGAAGGTTAGAAAGTGGAACAGTAACCTAGCAGCCATAGCGTCAGTTGGAACGTGAACAGACAACCTTCACAACCTGCTAATCTGCCAACCTTCTAACCTTCTAACCTTCTTCAACCTGCCACTTCTTCTGTCAGGGATGTAGAGGCCGATAGAGCAGGTAACTGTAGCTGTTCGAGTTCTGCTTTGTAGCGTTCAATGTCTTGCTCCAATTGCTCAATTTTCTGTTCTTTGGTACGAATTTGGCGTTTAGATTTCAGGGAGTCTAGCTGCTGCTGCAACCGCGCCCAGATGCTGAAAAGCCAAGCTAGGATAGCACCCAGACCCATTGCCAAAATCAGTTCAATCGCAAGGGGTGCTTGTACCTGAACGCCATTGATAATGCGAATGACAGCAGGCTCGGTATTTTGCAAACTAAATAAAACCAAAGCCAAACACATAGCAAAAATAATCAAAAAATTAATCTGTCGCATCAGCTGAATCCTTGAATCTTGCAATTGCTTGCTAATTTTACAAGAGGGAAAATGGAGAATCCGTCCTCTTTACAGTTGTAACTTTGGAATTTTAACTTGTCTCCCTCTGCCCCTCCCCATCTCCCTATTTTCTGCTCCTGCCCTCTACTTCACTCCTCTGTGCTCACTCGGATCGAGGGTTTAGTGGGCACCATGTCGGTGGGTACTACTTTGGGCTGATGCAGTAGGCGGAGCGCATCGAGAGTACCTTTAATCGTTCCAGCAATGGGGACAGCAACGATTACGCCAAAGACTCCAGCGCTCTGAGCTCCGACTAATAAAGCGATGAAAATTAAGATGGGATTGAGTCCAATAAACTCACCCATTAATCGAGGGGCAAGGATATTGTCTTTGATTTGCTGCATGAGCAGAGCGGCACCTGCCACCCGAACTCCTAGCCAAAAGCTGTTGAGCATGACCAAAATTGTCACTAGGCCAATACCCAAAGTGGCCCCGATGAAAGGAATCAGTTCAGCCATGCCAATGAGCAGGGCAAACAGCAGGGCAAAGGGCACCCTTAAAACCAAAAATATTGGGGTCAGAGTAGCAACCATAAATAATCCCAGGAGGATTTGGCTGATAAAAAAATTCTGAAAATTCAGGCGTAGGGATTCGCTAAAAGGTAACCCGATTTTAGGGGGTAGTAAGTTAATTAGACCTCGCCAAAGGTCTGCGCCGTACAGCAGCATATAAAAGGCTAGGACAATAACCAAGACCGTGTCGAATAGTCCCGATAGTGTCCCTATAGCCAATCCAACGACCTGAGTAGCTAGGACTTGGACTTGGCTTTCGATGCGAGTATAGACTTGAGTGCCGAAAGATTTGAGGTTGAGCGGCAAATGACGTTGTTTTGCCCAAGTATCCAATTTCTCAAGATTATCATTACTGGCTTCTAACCAAGCTGGGATATTGTTTAACAGTTGGGTGAATTGGTCAATCACAACGGGGACTAGAGTGATTCCGAGAATGACCAAGATTGCCAAGGTTAACAATAAAACAACAATCACAGCCTGTGATCGGCTTCGATAGAACCGCGCTATGAACTGGACAGGATAGTTGAGCAAAAAAGCAAGAATGGCTGAAATGGTTAACAGGGCAATCAGATGCTCGAAATAGCGGAAAATTTGAGACAAAATCCAGAGATTGAGCGCCAAAAGTGGACCTGAAAGCCCAAAAAACAGGAGGCGTTGCAAGTAGGTCCAACGGTGCATGGAAAATAACTTGGGGTAGCGGCTCATTGGGGTTAAATTTTATAACCAAAACTTGCTTTTCAACTGACTAGAGTAAAAAAAAACGGCAGGGAACGAAAGATGGAAACAACAATAGCGAATTTGCGCAAAGAGTACACCTTCCAAGGGTTAAGGGAAAGGGAAGCAAAGCCTAATCCATTTGAGCAGTTTAAAGTCTGGTTTGACCAAGCACTGACAGCTGAGTTACCAGAACCGAATGCAATGACAATTGCTACCGCTACATTGGATGGTAAACCTTCTGCTCGGATGGTGCTGCTCAAGGAGTACGATCAGCGGGGTTTTGCATTCTTTACAAACTATACGAGCTACAAAGGGAAGCAGTTGGAGGAGAATCCTTGGGGAGCGATCGTTTTTTGGTGGGCAGAGTTAGAGCGACAGGTACGCATTCAGGGTCGGGTTGAGAAGGTATCAGAGGCTGAGTCGGATCGGTATTTTCACAGCCGTCCAAAAGGTTCTCAGCTGGGTGCTTGGGCGTCCTATCAAAGTCAAGTACTCGAAAGCCGGGAGGTGCTGGAGCAACGATTAGAGCAACTCAAGGATGAATACGAGAATAAGCCGGTGCCGCGCCCGCCTCACTGGGGAGGTTTTAGAGTGATTCCAGACGAGATTGAGTTTTGGCAAGGGCGTCCCAGCCGCCTGCACGATCGCTTACTGTATCGACGGAGTGAAGATGGTAGTTGGACAATTCAACGCTTAGCGCCTTAGAGGGTGTGGGAAACGTCTGTCTGAAAAATGAGTTGAAGGTTAGACGGTTGTTCGCGTAGCGTTCCCCGTACTCCCAAGGAGAACCCGTTCGCGAAAGCGTTCCCCGAAGGGGTAGGGTAGGGGTAAGTTAAGAATTTTCATTCCTTCGTTGTAAGCTTCTGCTCAGGGTGCCTAATATGGTAAGTTTGGTAACTTTCAGCAGGAGTTCTCAATGGGTGCCAAAATTCCCGTTACGGTTGTGACTGGCTTTCTCGGTAGCGGCAAAACAACGTTGCTTCGCCACTTACTCCAAAACAACCAGGGACGACGAATCGCCGTTATTGTTAATGAGTTTGGCGAAATTGGAATTGATGGAGAGCTGTTGCGCTCTTGTCAAGTGTGTGAAGAAGAAGAAGCGGCTAACAACATTGTGGAACTGACGAATGGTTGCCTGTGTTGCACCGTCCAGGAAGAATTTCTTCCCACCATGCAAGAACTGCTCAATCGTCGCGAACAGCTTGACTGTATGCTGATTGAAACGTCTGGGCTAGCCTTGCCTAAACCCCTTGTTCAAGCCTTCCGTTGGCCTGAGATTCGCACGGGTGCTACGGTGGATGGCGTCGTGACGGTTGTAGATTGTGAAGCGATCGCATCGGGTACTCTGGTCGGTGACCTCGATGCCTTACAAGCACAACGGGAGGCTGACCCCAATCTAGAGCATGAAACACCCATTGAGGAACTGTTTGAAGACCAGTTGGCTTGTGCTGATTTGGTGCTACTAACGAAGGTTGATCGGGTGGATGCTGAGACTCAAACCAAGGTACAGGACTGGTTGCGCCAGCAATTGCCTGAGAGGGTGAAGGTGGTTTCCTGCCGTAATGGTGAGATTAACCCTGATTTGTTGCTGGGATTCAATGCGGCGGTGGAAGATAACTTAGAGGCTCGTCCCAGTCATCACGACGCCGAGGAAGACCACGACCATGATGATGATATCAACTCAATTCACATCATTTTAGACCAAGCCTTCGAGCCGAAAGCATTAACAGCAACGTTGAAACAATTGGTGCAAGACGAAGAAATTTACCGCATTAAAGGGTTTGTCAGTATTCCCAACAAACCCATGCGGATGGTTGTGCAAGGTGTAGGCGATCGCTTAGAGTCTTTCTTTGACCGTCCTTGGCAAGCAACAGAACCGCGTCAGACTCGCTTGGTGCTGATTGGTCGTGCGCTCGATCAGTCACAAATTGAGCGTGTAATTGTGGGTAGTCTTAATTGACCTGTTTAGGTATCGGGTGGGTTAGGGTTACGCCTAACCCTGACGGGGCAATCCCCTTGTGATTGCCCCTACTATGAATTGAACCGACTCTCCTAGTGATGTGAGGTAAGACGCAGGAAGATACCATAGGCGATCGCAGACTGACACCCGTGTTTGGATTTTTAGCAGCTATTGCTTTACCTGTCTTCTTAGGTAATAAGCTATTCCACATTTAAATTACATAGTCGGGACGGGCGAAATGCCCATCCCACAAGATTTTTGTCAACAGCACTAGTGTAAACTAGAGGCGAAGCAGCTTAGACTACGACTAACAATGGGTGCTGCTATGTCGCCGCAGAAGACCACAAACGAGATAGCTTTTTTCTAGACCACGGTGTCTGGGTTCATCACTTCGACTCGAATGAATGCTTTAAATACCCCGATGATGTAGTGCAGCGATTTTTGGAGAGATTGAAGCGATCGCACAAAGTTTACCAGTGATGCAACTGAAAAAACCTACATAAAACCAAAAGCGGGCAAGACAGCCCGCTCCACAAAAATTTACATGTAAGGAATGCAGCCGAAGCGAAAGACTCTCCCTAGTGTTGAACGATCGCAGCCTGAGGTCGAACTAACTTAGGTGCGGGTGCTGGTTTCCGACCCTTTGGGGCCTCTTCCGGCGGTGCATCCTGGAGTAAAGCCTCGCGAATCATCCGGGCAATTACCCGTTGCGCCAAACCTCCCGCAATTTTTTGACCCATCTTCTGCGTTTCTGGCTTCATCAACAACTGAGGAATCACCGGAACCAACTGCATCGGGTCAAAACCGGGTGTATCTTGCAAAATTTCCCAAATTCGCTTAACGTGCTCCGCTGTCTGAGCATTAGCTCCCGTTGTCACTGGTGATGGATTCTCTTCTGCCAACCCAATTCGCTTGAGCAGAGAATAACTGACATTATCCAACGTCCGACGCCCATAGGCATCGATCGCCTTTACAATCTCATCCACCAACTGCTCTCGAATAAAGTCACCGCGTTCTGAGAAGAGAAACTCTAGCGCCTGATTCAACACCTTATTCAGGTCGTAATCCTGGCTGATAGCGGCATTTCGCAGCAAGTTTTCCAGACGGTTCCAGCGGAAACTACCATCCTTAAACAGCAAATCCTTCAGAGAAGCTCGTAATTCCGGTGCCGGGTCACTTAACAGACGCTTTGAGATGTAAGGATACGCTTTCGAGAGTACCTTGAAGTTTGGATCGACATTAATCGCAATCCCTTCCAACGTCACCAATGAGCGGATAATCAGCGCATAGTAAGCAGGTACCCGGAACGGATACTCATACATCAGCGCCGACAACTGGTCAGTAATGCTCTTAAAGTTCAGTTCCGCTACACTCGCGCCCAAGGCATCGCTAAACACATTCGCCAACGCGGGAATAATCGGCGTTAAGTCCGTATCCGGCGTGAGAAACTCCAACTTTACGTAGTCGTGAGCCAAACCGGAGAAATCACGATTCACCAAGTGAACAACCGCCTCGATCAAACCGTAACGCTGATAGGGCTTGACCTCACTCATCATGCCAAAGTCCAGGTAAGCCAACTTCCCTTCTGGCGTCGCCAACAAATTACCGGGGTGAGGGTCAGCATGGAAGAAGCCATGTTCCAGCAACTGCCGCAGGGAACACTGAACCCCTACATTGATCAGATGCCGCGCATCGATGCCGCGCTCCTTAATCGCTTCCATGTTGGTTAGCTTCGTGCCCGTAATCCACTCCATTGTCAGCACACGACGCCCGGTGTATTGCCAATAAATTTTAGGGACGTAGACATCCTCAATGTGACCGTAAAGCTCGGCAAAACGCTCAGCATTGTGCCCCTCGTGGGCATAATCCATTTCCTCAAAGATGCGGCTGCCAAATTCATCCATAATGGCAACCAAGTCGCTCCGCACCTGCTTGATATTGTTTTGCACCCATTGAGCGAGGCGTCGCAGAATATAAACATCCAGAGCAATGCGCCGTGCTAGTCCGGGTCGCTGCACCTTCACCGCTACGGTTTCGCCTGTCTTGAGCTTGCCTTTGTATACTTGTCCCAGGGAAGCCGCCGCTACGGGCTCGGGTGTGAGTTCGGCATAAATTTCCTGTGGGCGATCGCCTAATTCTTCCTCTATAAATTGATAAGCCACCTCATTGGGAAAGGGCGGCAGTTGGTCTTGCAGCCGCGACAACTCTTCCAAGAAAATTGGCGGCACTAAATCTGGTCGCGTGGAGAGCGCCTGTCCTACCTTGATATAGGCGGGTCCTAGATTCGTCAAAATTTTCCGCAGCTGAATCGCTCGCTGTCGATTGTTGATCGGATCGCGTCCTACGACGCGATCCCACCATAGACCCAAGGCGAAAGAGAGAGAGGGGAAGGCAATATTGAAGATCCGCCCTAACACTTGTAGGGGAGCCTTACTGTATTGAGCCGTAATCGCTACAGGATCGTAACGCAGCGCTTCGGTCACGAAAACAGGGGGTTGATTCGCTAACGCTTCCGATGGGATGGGCGCTGGACTGACTTCATACTCAACGGCTATGGGTTCAGCTTGCACTGGCACAATCTGCTTTTCCGGCACGAGATTTGAGTCTATTTCGGAGGGGGCTGGGGAAACTGTTTTAAGATTCATATTAAATAGGAACCGACAGGAGCGACTCTGTAAAGTATTGTAACAACAACAGCTGTGAACACGATTCAACCCAGTTGCTCTGGGCTGGGATTCGCTCCAATGCCCACAATCTTCCTGGCTCGGCAAAAATCGCCTTCGCCGTTCGCTTGACAATAAATTTACACTTAAATTTTGGTAGCTACCCTAGCCAATCGGCAGAAATGCCGTTTGCATCGACTGACGCTTTCTTACCAGTATGGGTTGGGTTTGCGTAGATTGCCTCTTTCCTCTAGGAGAAGTTTGTTACCTACTTGATCAATTCGAGATTTTGGCTGTAGGACTCAATCTGAATCGATCCCATCCAAATCGATTTAACACTCAGCTCCCCAAATAAACGTTTAAACTTGCTATGCTGCTTTCTCTGCGGATTCAAAACTTTGCTTTGATTGATAGGCTGGAACTGGAATTCGGTGTGGGCTTAACGGTCTTGACTGGCGAAACCGGTGCTGGCAAATCGATTATTTTAGATGCAATTGATGTGGCTTTGGGTGGAAAGGTTAGCCAGCGAATCATTCGCTCACGGGAAGAACGGGCGCTGGTAGAAGCCACATTCCGAGCAGATGCTTCTCTAGTCGCGTGGTTGAGCGAACAGGAGATAGACTTGCTTGATGAGGCGGATTTAGTTTGTAGCCGAGAGATTGCGGTCAATCAGGGCAACCTCCGATCGCGATCGCGAGTCAATGGCGTGTTAGTCAACCGTTCTCTGATGGATCGCCTGCGCGATCGCTTGGTGGAAATTACGGCTCAAGGTCAAACTGTCTATCTGATGGCTCCAGCGCACCAACGGGGCTTACTCGATTTATATGGGGGCTCCTCTCTGCTCCAGCAGCGCGATCGGGTAGCTGGTGCTTACCTCGCTTGTCAGGAGGCAGAGCAAGCGCTGGAGAGACGGCGGCAATCGGAACAACAGCGATTGCAACGACTCGACTGGCTAGAGTATCAAACACAAGAGCTTAAAGCCGTTAACCTCAAGGATTCTGACGAACTCGAACAACTTGAACAAGAACGCCAGCGTCTGAGCCATGTCGTAGACCTCCAGCAGCAGAGCTATGAAGTTTACCAAGCCCTTTATCAAAATGAAAGCGGTACCGCTGCTGCCGATTTGTTGGGAGAAGCCGAGGCCACTTTGATTGACATGGTGCGCTACGATTCTCAACTACAACCGTTGTTGGATATGGTGAGTGCAGCACTAGCCCAGGTGGTGGAAGCATCCCATCAAATCAATACCTATGGGGATGGACTCGAAAGTGACCCAGAACGCCTCCAATCTGTAGAAGAGCGGATTCAGGCATTAAAACAAATTTGCCGCAAATATGGGCCAACCCTCGCCGATGCGATCGCTCACTATGAAAAACTCCAGGCCGAGTTGGCAGAACTTAGTGGTGAGGGTCAATCTCTAGAAGAATTGGAGAAAAATTGCACCTTAAGTCAAGAAAAATTAACAAATCTCTGTACTCATCTAACCCTGCTTCGCCGGGAAGCCGCAGAAGAACTGGAGCGGCGCTTAGTCGCCGAACTGAAGCCTCTAGCGATGGAAAAGGTACAGTTTCAAGTAGAAATTGCGCCGATTCCTGCTACAGCTGCTGGTGCTGACCAAGTGACCTTTTACTTCTCTCCCAACCCAGGTGAACCCCTTCAACCGCTGTCGGCTACAGCTTCAGGTGGCGAAATGAGCCGCTTTCTGCTAGCCTTAAAAGCTTGTTTCTCAATGACGAACGAGGCTTGGAGAACCTTAATCTTTGATGAAATTGATGTAGGGGTGTCAGGTCGCGTGGCACAAGCGATCGCCGAAAAACTGCATCAACTCAGTCAGCGACACCAAGTTCTTTGTGTAACTCACCAACCTTTAATTGCGGCTATGGCAGACCGACACTTCCGAGTTGATAAACAAGTAATCGACCAACCTTTATCACATGCCTCTAAACCCAAAGCATCCCATAAATCAGAAAGTCAAGCAATGCCTGAACTAAATGACCCACTTTTAAGCGATGAACTGACTGATCGACGCACGGTTATCCGCGTCAGTCTCCTTGATACTCATGGAACGCGCCGCGAAGAAATTGCTCAGCTGGCGGGTGGACACTCGGCTCAAGAAGCAATGACCTTTGCGGAATCTCTTCTTACCAAAGCCCGTCACTCCCGTCAAAACTAGGAATGGGGTAGAAGGGTTAAAGGTTGACAAAAAAAGCAGGCTGAAAATTTTAACCTCTCAACCTGAAACCTTCCCACCTGAAACATTCCCACCTGCAACCTGTAATCCCCTCTTAGCTCTTCTGAACAAGGTCTTCAGCCAAAACCCTAAAAATTTGGTAAAACTGACAACATATCTTTTCTGTTTTGATGCCAAGATTATGGGCAAGGTGGTTAATTTTCCGTTGTTCTGGCAACGACATCAGCTGAGATACTGTTTAAGTGTTGTAGAAACACTAAACTGGGATTTAGAGTGGGATATACTTACTTCTTTATGGACAAGGCCACTGGGCAATGCACAGGAGTGAGTGGAATTTATCAAGACTCACACAGATAATAAAGATCTCTTATTTTGAGCTTCAGTAGAGAAAAGCATATGACAGCTGCATCTCCCCGTTCCTCTGCTTTAGAACCCCGTGACATAACCATTGATGTTCCTGTTCAGTCCGACGAGCCCAGTGTAGAAGAACAGCAACCCTCATCTGTGAGCGCCTTAGCCACTAATAAGGGCACGTTCTCTGCTTTTCTAGCTCCCCTCAACCAAGCTAGCTTCAAAGAAGTTGTTACGGAAGTAGAAGGCAGACTAGAGGTTGTCAATCAAACCTTGTCCATGCTGGATAGTCTGCTGGACGCCCAAGGGTTTGACTCAATCCTGGATGAAATGTTGCGTTCCATTACGGCAAAAACGGGGGAACTCCTGGCTGCCGATCGCACGACCATTTTTGTCTTGGATGAAGAGCGAAATCAACTCTGGTCGATTGTAGCTAAGGATAAAGGCGGTGGCTCCCTAGAAATTCGCATTCCCGCCGATCAAGGAATTGCGGGTGAGGTAGCAACCTTCAAGAAAGTTATTAATATTCCTTACGATTTCTTTGACGATCCTCGCTCCGGTGCATCCAAAGAGCAATATAAGAGAACCGGATACCGCACTTACACGATGCTGGCTCTACCCCTGTTGAACGAGCAGGGAGAGTTAGTCGCAGTTGTTCAACTCCTGAATAAATTAAAATCCCAGTACGACCCGAACGCTCCTTTAGAAGAAAAAATTACTCTTGACGGCTTCAGTAGTGAAGACGAGAGAGTTTTTGAGGAATTTGCCCCCTCAATTCGCCTGATTATGGAATCATCTAGGTCACTACGGCGGGCAACCCAAAAACAACGAGCAGCTCAAGCGTTGATTGCTGCAACAAACTCCCTGAGCAAGGGCGGCTTAGATTTGGAAGAAACCCTCAAGAGGGTGATGGATGAAGCGCAGCAACTGATGAATGCAGATCGCAGTACCCTGTGGCTCATAAATAGCGATCGCAATGATTTGTGGACAAAAATTCCCATCAATGGCGTTTTACAAGAAATCCGCCTCCCGATCTCCAAGCAATCCTTTGCGGGTCAAGTTGCCCTCACAGGTGAACCCGTCAATATAGGGTTTGATCTATATGACCACGAAGGTTCTGAAACGTCGAAAGAAACGGACAAGAGAACGGGTTATCGTACCTGTAGCTTGTTATGTATGCCCGTGTTTAACGCCGATGGGGAATTGATCGGCGTCACGCAATTAATTAATAAAAAGAAACAGGGTGAATTTCCGGCATACAACCCCGAAGACTGGCCTACAGCACCGGAATGCTGGAAATCGAGTTTTGATCGCGTTGACCAAGAGTTCATGAAGGCGTTCAATATCCAAGCGGGTGTAGCCTTACAAAACGCGAAGTTGTTTGACACTGTGAAGCAGCAGGAACGAATGCAGCGCGATATTCTGCGCAGTCTCTCAGATGGTGTGGTTTCGACCGATAAAGAAGGCAAAATTATCGCGGTGAATGAGAGGGCGAGAGACCTGCTGGGATTAGATCCACAAAGACGTGTGGAAGGAGAATGGGTCAAGGATATTCTCCGCATTGAAGGCCAAGAAAAAAAGGGCGAGAACAAATTTGCCCAATGGTTAGAGGACGCTTTAAAGGGAAAGAGCGCCAAAGAGCGCAAGCAATACTATCCCGATCGCACATTAATTTCCGGGGGACCTGAGCAACAACGCAGTGTGAATTTGTCGCTGAATACGATCGCCGATGCCAACGATGAGACTAAAGTGCGGGGGGCGTTGGTGGTCATGGAAGACATCAGTGATGAGAAGCGGCTCAAGAGTACCATGTATCGCTACATGACTCAGGAGTTGGCGGAGGAATTACTCAAACTTGACGACACCAAATTAGGGGGCGATCGCAAGGAGGTTTCCATCCTCTTCTCCGACATTCGCGGCTACACCACCTTAACGGAAAGCTTAGAGGCAGAAGAGGTGGTGGGTATGCTCAATGAATATTTTGAGTCGATGGTCGAGGTGATTTTTAAACACAAAGGCACGCTCGATAAATACATCGGTGATGCTATTATGGCCGTTTTCGGCTCACCATTACCCCTGAAAGACCATGCCTGGAGAGCGGTGCAAACATCAGTAGAAATGCGTAAGCGTCTGGCAGAGTTCAATGCTCGTCGTGAAGCGGAAAACAAAATACCGATCCGAATTGGCATTGGAATCAATTCTGATAGCGTGATTAGTGGCAACATCGGCTCATCAAAGCGGATGGAGTTCACCGCTATTGGGGACGGTGTGAACCTGGGTTCTCGCTTGGAAGGAGCCAGTAAGCAATATGGCTGTGATATCGTCATCAGCGAATATACCTTCAAACCCTGTAAGGATCTGATTTGGCACAGGGAACTTGACTGGATTCGCGTTAAAGGCAAGAACGACCCCGTTAAGATTTATGAAGTTGTGGGGCTATGTTCTGAGCCAATTTCTGATGAAAAGAAGGAGATAATCGAGCTTTACCATAAAGGGCGCGAGTATTACCTGAATCGGAAGTTTACCCGTGCGATGAGTGCGTTTGGCACAATTCTCGAAGAATTTGACAAAAATGATAAGGCTGCACTATTACACTTGGAGCGCTGTCGGAATTTTCTAACAGAACCTCCAAAGGATGACTGGGATGGTGTCTACACAATGACCGAGAAGTAGCAGGAAGGTATTAAGTTTCCAGCCCGCAGAAGCGGGCTTTTTATTTTTCATTTTTCAATCCTCCTATTTAGCTGTAGGGTGGGGAGAGTAAAGATGAGCTCAATCAGAACTTTGGGTTCAATATGCTGTTGCAGCTTCTATAGTGGTATTGACTAGCTTGTAAAATCTCAGCTAGAAGCTAGCTATCTTCAGGTAAGTGCAGACTAGGGAAGGGTGGTTTTCTTCTAATGGAGCTTATGTATTATCTAGTCGCTGTCGTCTACTGACGCTACCACAGTTCGGGTGCAGTCGAGACTATGCACCCATTCTGACTCAACTACAGCAACCTGGATCATAGCTCTAACAAGCAACTAACTTCCGCACTAAGCTTATCCGAGCGGCTCGGCAGGCGGCAAAATCTAATGATTGCGCCCCTGTCAAAACGTTAGAGTAAGTGCTGGGAATACGACGGCAGCCATAAAAGTCGGGTTGGGTGTAGAGCAATCAAAACGTTGTTGAAAAAGCAGTAGCAGCCCAGAAAAACCTCAACAACTTGGTATCAAGGTGAATTCTGCTAGTTTTTACTTATTCGTTGTGAGTGATCAGGTACGTGAAAGTGACGAGTGGGGAGTTAAGTCAAAAATCAAAAGAAACTTCGTCCCTCTTGACTAACCAAGCTCAAGGCGGAAGTCCAGCCACCGTTCCTCAAAAAATCTCTAAGTTAGGGGCGCGTGTTTGGCACTTGAGTCGCTCCGTGTTCGGACATCCAGCATTGATAGCAAGTCTGACCGTAACCGGGTTGCTGTTCGCGGGCCGGCAGCTACGTATGTTGGAGCCTTTAGAGCTGACGGCGTTTGACTATATGATGCAGCTGCGGCCGGCATTACCACCCGACAACCGCATCCTGATTGTCGAGGGAACAGAGGCAGATATTCAGTCCTATGGATTCCCACTGAAAGATGATCTGATTGAGCGGGTTTTAACAAAATTGGAGCAGCATCAACCGGCAGCTATTGGCTTGGATATCTATCGAGATATTCCTCATCCTCCAGGCCATGCTGAGTTATCCACTCACCTGCAAAAGAGCGATCGCATCGTACCAGTCTGTAAGCTGAGCGATTCCGATAATCCGGGTACACCTCCTCCTGCAAAGGTTCCAATCGAGCGTGTTGGCTTCAGTGACTTTTCGGTTGACGCCAAGAGCGTCGTCCGGCGGGCTCTATTGTTTGGGGAACCGCCGCCAAACTCTCGCTGCATGAGCCAATTTTCTTTCAGCTTTCAGCTAGCACTACGCTACCTGGAAAAAAAGGGAATTAAGCCCGAACTGACCCCGCAAGAGTACCTTAAGTTAGGAAAGACCGTTTTTAAGCCTCTTGGAGCGAAGGATGGAGGCTACCAAGAGGCAGATAGTGGGGGCTACCAGATTCTCTTGAATTACCGCTCTGGTGGTACCCTTGCCCGTAGCGTGACCTTAACTGACGTTCTCCAAGACCGAGTTGACTCCAGCTGGGTCAAAGACCGTATCGTCTTCATTGGTCTTACGGCTCCTAGCCTGAACGATCTCCTCTATACCCCCTATAGTACAGGTCAGCAGCGCTTTGAGAGAACACCAGGAGTTGTGATCCACGCTCAAATCGCCAGTCAACTGCTCAGTACTGTCCTTGATGGGCGATCGCTGTTTTGGTTTTTTCCGGAGTGGGGAGAAATCTTGTGGATTTGGGTTTGGGCTCTCACGGGGGGTGTCCTTCTGCGAATTGTCCGCCACCCCGGACAGCAAGTACTCGTTGAGATTGGAGCCTTCAGTTTATTGTTAGGAACCTCTGCGTTCCTGTTCTGGGGGTCTGGATGGATTCCCGTAGTCGCCCCCACTTTAGGTTTAATTTTATCGGGTACCGGAGTTCTGGCTTACAATGCCTACGAGGCTGAGAAAGAGAAGCACCAAGCTGAGGAAGAGCGCCGTTACATTGAGCAAAAAGCGCGTGAGCAAGAGAGTAATCTGGCACTTTTGCAGCAACTCTTGAGAGAAAGGCTCCAGGGTTCATCTACAGAAGATTCCGGTGTGGCGCTGAGTAGCGCAACGGGGATACCTGTTGATGAGGCCGATGCAACAGCGATCGCAAGCCCTGAAGATTTTATCAGTCACACCACTGATGAGGTGGAAGATCCAGCATCAGGTAACTATCTGGCTGGACGCTATAACATTAATCGTGTTCTGGGTGCTGGGGGGTTTGGTCTCACTTATCTAGCAGAAGACATGCATCGACCCGGTACGCCGACTTGTGTGGTCAAGCATTTAAAACCCGCTCGTCGCGATGACAAATTTTTACAAGTTGCCAGACGGCTCTTTGAAACTGAGGCACAAATTTTAGAAAAGCTAGGTAAACATCCTCAGATTCCTCAGTTGCTAGCATATTTTGAGCAAAAGCAGGAGTTTTACTTAGTTCAAGAATATGTGGATGGTCATCCTCTCACCGATGAATTGCCAGTGGATAAAAAGCTCCCAGAAGCGCAAGTGATCAAGTTACTGAAGGACACTTTAGGAATTCTGGCTTTTATCCACGAACACCAAGTCATCCACCGAGATATCAAGCCCAGCAATATCATGCGTCGTCAATCCGACAATCAAATTTTCTTAATTGACTTCGGCGCTGTTAAACAGATTCAACCCCTAGAGCAAACTGACCAAGAAAATTTCACAGTTGCCATTGGCACTCGTGGCTATGCCCCAGCAGAGCAATATGCGGGGCACCCAGCGTTGTGCAGTGATATTTACGCGTTAGGAATGATTGGGATTCAAGCCCTCACTGGCATCCCACCTTACCAACTATCACATTCAGACTCTGGCGATATCATCTGGCGGCATTTGGTCACTGTACGGGAAGAATTTGCCGTCATTTTAGAGAAGATGGTGCGCTACCACTTCGCGGCAAGATACCAGTCAGCGGCTGAGGTTTTGGAGGATTTGCGGCGAATCATGAGTTGAAAGTTGAAAGTTGAAAGTTGAAAGTTGAAAGTTGAAACCTTCAAACCTTCAAACCTTCAAACCTTCAACCCGATCTAAGCCCAGAGAACTAAACCGGGCTCATAGGGACTTGACAGATAGTCGTGTTTAGGCAACACGCGCAGGGACAAACCCTGTAAACCACTCGAACCGTAGACCACATCACCTTTATAAATACTACAGTGGTGTTCGTCGGTTCCTTGGTAATCCATCACAACGGGCAGACCGTTAACAATTTGCCCATCAGCATTGACAGCGCCTTGGTAGAGTTCCACTTGGACATCATCAGCACTTAGTCCTGCGAGATTGATACGGGTTTTGACGGCGACTGATTGGTTAACCACAAGCTCAGAGGAAGCAGCGATGTCAACATCTTCAATCTTGATTTCGTACCAACGTTCAAATAGCCGCCGCTTCCAGCTCGCTAACTCCTTCGCTGGCTGGTAATGATCGCCGGTCATGGCAAAGTTGCGATCGCTCGCTGGGAAATACCCATGTACGGCGTAATCCCGCAGCATCCGGGCTGTATTGAACACCGGGGTATTGAAGCGGATGGCGTCTTTCATCTTCGCGACCCACCCCCTGGGAATTCCTTCGCTGTCGCGATTGTAGAACAAGGGGACAACTTCCTCCTCGAACAATTCGTAGAGGGCGTTGGCTTCTACCTGATCCTCGTATTCCGGGTCATCATAGGTTTCCCCATGACCGATAGGCCAGCCGGTGCGGACATAATCCGCCTCGTCCCACCAGCCATCAAGGATGCTGAGGTTGGGCAGACCATTCATCGACCCCTTCATTCCAGAGGTTCCAGACGCTTCACGGGGGCGGCGGGGAGTATTCAACCAGACATCGCAACCGGACACCATCATCCGCGCTAGATAAATGTCGTAGTCGGGAACGAAAACCACACGGTCACCAATCCCTGCTTCACGAATCTGGTGGATAATCTGGCGAATTAATTCTTTCCCCGGCATATCCTTGGGATGGGCTTTACCGGCAATCACAAACTGAACTTGTCGGTCTTTGTTGCCCGTCATGATCTTCTTAATCCGCTCTATGTCGCGCATGAACAAGTTGGCTCGCTTGTAGGTGGCAAACCGACGGGCAAAGCCAATTGTTAAGACGCTGGGATCGAGAACTTCCTGGGCTTGAGCAAGTTCTGTTGGCGGTGCGCCGCGATCGCGCAAATGTTTTAGCATTCGCTCCCGCACATAAACCACCAATTCCGAGCGACAACGTTCGTGATTACGCCACAGCTCTTCATCAGGAATTGAAGTCACGCGATCCCACAGGGGGTCATCTGCCCCTTTATCCGACCAACTCGGCCCTAGGTAGCGGTCATACAGTTCCTGCATAGACTTCGCCACAACGCTCCGAGCATGTACCCCATTGGTAATCGACGTAATCGGCACTTCCGGCAGTGGCAGGTTTGGCCACAGCCCCTGGAACATGACCCGTGACACTTCTCCATGCAGTGAGCTGACCCCATTGGTATAGCTTGCTGTCTTAAGAGCTAGCGCTGCCATGCTAAAGGGTGATGCTATATCGACTGGGTTTTCCCGTCCCAGACCTAGAAATTCTTCCCTCGATAAACCAAAGATGTTGGCGTAGTGCCCAACGTAGTACATGGCCTTATCTGGGGGAAACAAGTCAAACCCAGCAGAGACAGGGGTATGAGTTGTAAAAATTTGCGTGGCTAGGGCTACCTGTTTGGCGTCATCGAAGCTCAGCCCCTCTTCCTGGATCAGCTTGCGAATGCGCTCCAGAATCAAAAAGGCAGAGTGACCTTCGTTGAGATGATACACCGTAGGCTTGTATTTCAAAGCCTGTAGTACACGCACCCCGCCAATCCCCAACATCATTTCCTGGTGAATCCGCATATCCAGGTCACCGCCATACAACTCATCTGTGATGTCATGGTCGTAGGGATTGTTCGGTTCAATATTCGTATCGAGCAGGTACAAAGGCACGGTTCCCACTTGTACACGCCAGACACGGGCATAGACAGTGCGACCTGGATAGTCTACTTCGATCCGTAGTTCTGAACCATCGGCGTTCCGCTCTAGGTGGAGCGGCATATTGTAGAAGTCGTTGACGGGGTAGCGCTCCTGCTGCCATCCATCTGCATTGAGGTACTGGGCAAAATAGCCTTCCTGGTAAAGCAAACCGACAGCCACAAGAGGTAAACCTAGGTCAGATGCCGATTTGAGGTGGTCTCCCGCTAGAACACCTAAGCCACCGGAGTAGATGGGTAGGCAATCCGTCAGACCATACTCAGCGCAGAAGTAGGCATAACATTCGGTTTTCTCACCTTTGTCGCGATGTTTACGGTACCACGTCCGCTCGTTAAGGTAGTCGTCCAGTTGTCGAGATGCCCTTTCCATTTGGGCAAGAAAGCCTTCATCTTCAGCCACTTCCTGAAGCCGCGCTTGGCTGATGGTGCCCAGCATTAAGACAGGGTTGTGGCGGCTGGACTCCCACAAATCGCGGTCTAGGCGTCGAAATAAATCCTTGGTCTCGACATTCCAATCCCAGTGGAGGTTGTAAGCCAGCTTGCGTAACGGTTCAAGCGGATTGGGCAGGGATGGAGAGACGTTAAAAGTGCGAATTGGCTGCATAAAGCGACAAAGTTCCAAGTCTTACTCGGATCATATTGTGTACTTACTTCTGCTGAAATTGAGAGACTTTTAATACTCTTTTTGTCAACAAATGCTCACGAACTGATCTGACCGCCCTATCTTCTCACCTTCTTGCTCTAAAAAATGGAGGGTAGACGGGGTAGATGGGAGATGCGGGGACCCAGAGATAGGAACAGAAGAGATTTTCACCCAGATCTTAGTCCGTAGCCTCTAGTTTTTGTAACTGATCGTCTGCTGGAACGCAAGAGAGCCAAGAGGCGTCATAGATAGCTAAAGCCGAGCTAATACAGTCACAGACTGATTGAGAGCGACGCCGTTTCCTTGATCCCAAGCCAAAAAGGAAGCCACCTTTGGGTATGATTAAGAAAGTTATCGCGTTTTGTAACGCTTACGACATCCTGCTGTTCATACTCTCTGGGAGATATCAATATGGTGACCCTCAAAATTGTGGTGTATATCGTTGTTAGTATCTTTGTTGGCCTATTTGTGTTTGGCTTTTTGTCCAACGATCCGGCTCGTAACCCCAATCGACGGGATTTGGAGTAATTCGCTCATTCGGTAAGCGTAGCATGGTACTCTGGATGGCTGCGGCACCAAAGGTGTTGGCAGTCTAGCATGCCGAAGAAAGCTTATCGCTTCATCCCTCAGTCTGAAAGGGCGAGGCATGCCTTGCCCTGGCAGTATTCAGGGCGGTGGACGGTCACGTTTCAGACCTGTCCCTTCGACTCTTACTGTTGAAAGATGCCCCAACCAGTTCAACCGCCTGAAACACCTGCAATTATCCAATCCGTAAGGACTAACGATGCAGTCAATTTCGATCAATCCTCAATTGAGGCACCTGGAGCCAGACTGAGTCGTTCCCTTCCCAGTGGGTCAATTCCTACACCAACTTCGCCAGAAGCGTTTGCTCCTGAATCTTCCCCCTTGAGGGCGTATAAAAGCGCTGCCTTACTCGGTCCTCCGATTTCCATCGGTTACTCTGTGCATCCCGCTGAAGCGACGCCGACAAGTGGAGCCGAAGAAGAGGAAAGTTTAAATCGCAGCGATCGTGTCAGCGATCGCTCCCAAAATCTAGCAGCTTCCGCCACATCAACCTCCGCCTCGCCGTCTTCACAAAGCCGTACTTCTTCACCTGTTTTAGTGAGTGAAGCACCAACGCTTCAATCCTCGGCTTCTTCTGACCCAGTCCAACAATGGGCACAATCCCCCGGATTGATCCCCAAAGCTTTACTGAACAGGGTCAATCCACAATCCACAATCCACAATCCACAATCAAATGACTCCTTACCCTCCGACTCCTTGGGGGTTACGCTAGGAACAGAAAATGTCAAGCGTCTAGTGACCCAAGAGCGTGGGGGAGAGGTCAGAGAGTTTGACTTTAGTATCCCCAAGTCGGAAGCTCAAACTTCACAGACCGAGAAGGTTACACCCACACCTAGTGAAGATGGGGCTAAACCTCAACCCGCTCCAACACCTCAACCCTCTTCAGCGCCAGCACCAAGCACGGCTGTACCCGGCAATCCTTTCGGCGTTGGTGGTGTAATTGAGTTGACGTCAGACCGCCAAGAGTATGACGATCAGCGAAAAGTCATCACCGCACAAGGCAATGTCGTGTTACGGTTTCGGGAAGCCTTACTCAATGCCGATCGCGTGGAAGTGAATTTACCCAATCGGATTATTGTTGCTGAGGGCAATGTCGCCCTGACGCGAGGGCAGCAAGTGTTGCGGGGTCAACGATTTGAATATTACTTTGTCCAGGATAGTGGGGTCGTTTTAAATGCTAGTGGTGAGTTGTATTCACCCACAGCCGGAACCGATCTTTCATTCTCGCCAACGGCGGGGAGTACTGCCCCACCCCCTCAGCGACCCTTAAGCGATCGCATCGCCACCGATCAACCGTTACAAGGCATCAGTAATCCCGGTGGTTATGCCTTTGTGGTTGGTGCTGGGAGGACAGCGGAAAATTTGTCTGCACCGCAATCTGGTGGAACGATTAATCGCTTTCGGTATCAGGCTGAACGAGTGGATTTTGAGGGCTCAAATGCGATCGCACGGAATGTACGGATTACCAACGACCCGTTTTCCCCACCAGAGCTAGAGTTACGAGCCGATACAGCCCGTTTTACACGGTTAGAGCCGTTGGTGGATGAAGTGGTTGCCTCTCGACCCCGCCTCGTTCTCGATCAGGGCTTTGAGGTGCCACTGTTGCGTAATCGGATCACAATTGACCGCCGTCCTAGGGAACCGGCTCTGCTGAACTTTGGATATGATGGCGGTGATCGAGGGGGGCTGTTTGTTGAGCGCACATTTGAGGTTCTTAATACGTCAAATCTGCGCTTTAGTGTGACACCCCAGTATTTTATTCAGAAGGCAATCTCGGATGGGAGTTATATTGACCCATCAGTATTTGGGCTAAGAGCTAAATTAGACGGAACACTCGGTCCGCGAACGAACCTGAGGGGTCGTGCGGTTTTCACCACCCTCGATCCCGGTGACTTGGAAGAAAAGTTTCGAGGTAGTCTACGACTCCAGCAAATTATCGGTACCACTCTCCCCCATACCCTCAATCTGGAGTATAGCTATCGCGATCGCCTTTTCAACGGCTCACTTGGCTTTCAGACGGTTCGGAGTAGCATCGGAGCCGTTCTCACCTCGCCCATCATTCCCTTGGGAAATACAGGTATTAACCTTAGCTATCAGGCAGGCGCTCAATATATCACCGCTGATACGGATAGATTAGACTTACTCGGACCCAACCCAACCAATACTCGAATCAGTCTAGGACGTTACCAAGGCAGCGCCACTGTGAGTAAGGGATTTTCCCTCTGGCGGGGTCAAGGCTTACCCCCCACCCCCACCGAAGGGTTACGATATACTCCAACCCCAGTGGTTCCTTACCTCGCCCTCAATACATCTGCCACAGGTGTGATCAGTGCCTACAGTAACGGCGACACTCAAGAATCTCTGAGCGGTTCAATAGGGTTAGTCGGGCAATTCGGTCATTTTTCCCGACCTTATCTGGACTACACCGGTTTTAATATCAGCTATACACAGGTGGCGCTAGGTAACAAATCACCATTCCTCTTTGACCGAGTTGCAGATACCAAAGTTCTCGGTGCTGGTATCACTCAGCAGATTTATGGGCCGTTTCGACTTGGGATTCAGACTTACTTTAATTTGGACACCGGTCAACAAATCAGCACAGATTACCTTCTGGAATATAGCCGTCGCACCTACAGCCTCCTCCTGCGCTTCAACCCAGTTCAGCAAATTGGTTCATTTAGTTTGCGCATTAATGACTTTAACTGGATAGGAAATCCACAACCCTTCGATGGGTCCAATGTGATACAAGGAGTCACTCGTTGACATCCTCACCTCAGCTCATCGGAGTAACGATTGAGCAGAGGATTCCAAAAATTAACCCTGGGACTTCCTTCTGGAGACACCAGACATCACCAACAAGGAATCGATTTTCCCGGTCTTAGCTGGTAGAGAAACTACCAGCTAAAGCCCCTTCACCTCTGTTCGACTACCTGGGAAAACCATTTCCAGGTCTGTGCATGATCGGATTTTCGACAGCATCTCGGTACTGTTCGACTTCTGGAGAATAGGCAATGGGCAGAACAGCTTCAACATTTTCGTGGGGACGAGGAATGATCACCCAAGACTCTAGCGCACCGCCGTAAACCCTTTCTACAGCTGCAATTCCAGCGTCTATAGCGGTTTTTACCTCCGAAACATCCCCGCGAATGTTGACTGTAAAGCGAGCGCTACCTACTCGGATATATCCCACTAAGGTTACTCTACCTGCTTTGACCATTGCATCTGCTGCGGCTAGTACAGCAGGAAAGCCCTTAGTTTCAATCGACCCAACTGCGACTATAGACATTGCCAATCTCCTGAATCTGTTGAAGTATATGAAGCCAACAATTTATTCTACGAATCTTCCCCACCCCTTCTGACGGAAATGACCCTTGATTTTCGCCTTTCCGTCCAAAGTCATTTAACTTGAAACACCCTGATATGACGGATTGTCGTTTGACACCGTCGGAGCACATTGTTCAAAATTGGCTTGGCTGAAATCTTAGAAAAATAACCCCAAAAATCCTTTAATAGTTCTCAGTCCGCCCATCCTTACTCAGCTATGTTTATTTTCACTGAATTTAGAGGTTCTATGCTCCGTCTCACCCCAGGAAAAAAATTGGGATTGCTTCTCCTTTGTGCCTTAGTTGCCACCCCCGTTGCTGCCCATACAGTTGAGGTATCCGATGATGTAGCAGCAACTTTCCACATTACACCGAATCATAATCCCAAAGCTGGAAAATCCACTCAAGCTTGGTTCGCGCTTACCCTTAAAGGAGGGCGCTCTATTCCTTTATCACAATGTAACTGTCAACTCTTTGTCTACTTGAAGCCTCGTGTTCAAAATGCCAAGCCCCTCCTGACACCCTCTTTGAGAGCGATTTCAGCGGAACAGTATCGAGGGATTCCAGGGGTAGAACTCGTATTTCCTAAAGCTGGGGCTTACGAGATGGAACTGAGGGGAACGGCGAAGAATGGAGCGCGTTTCAGACCGTTTACACTCAAATATAGCGTCAATGTTAGCTCTTGACCGATGAGAGGAGGGGAGAGTGGAAGCCTAATGGGGTGTGGTCATAAAGATTTATCACTCACTTGGGAGAGTAGGTATCCTTAATTTCTGTTACATTTATATTTAATAAGTAAAAAAAGGTTACTATTCATGCCATTTACCAAAGAAGAAGGCGGTCTGCTCAATAACTTTGCCCCGGAGACTAAGACTTACACGGCAGAGCCTCCGACGGCAACTCAAAAAAGAAACTACCTTGTAATGGGTATGGCAGCGCTGGCACTCGTTGGAGGTTTATTGTTCGTCGCTTACTCAGCCTCTGGTGTAAGCTGATGGAGCGAAGCGATTGCGCCTAGTACACTAGCCCAGCCGATCGCGGCTTCGAGAAACTGTGGCTATGGGGCGATCGCTCAATACACTCACAAGAGTATCTGAAGGTAAAGCAAACATAGGCGGAAGTTACGATTTACCCAGGTCTTGTATGGTTTTAATCACATCCATTGCACTCTGGGAATTTTCAGTCCTACCATTCTGCTTGAAAAGAGCAGCGGCTTTGTTCAGGTCGTCGATCGCTTCCTTGTAGTTTTTGAGGTTGAAGCGAGAAAGCCCTCGGTTGTAAAAAGCCTCTGCAAACGTGGGTTGCAGCCGAATCGCCTCAGAGTAATCTTGAATCGCGGATTGATGCTGATTGAGGCGATTACGCGTTAAACCCCGGTTGTAAAACGCTCTAGCACTGTTGGGATTGAGAGAGATGGCTTTCTCATAATCGGCTAACGCCGCATCATGGTTCCCGAGTTCAT
>NZ_DATNPA010000279.1:0-4668 GCF_036703385.1 Allocoleopsis sp.
TACCACCAGCCGCAAGCGCAGCCGCTAGTGAGGTGGATGTCGCGCAGATTGCAGAACAAGTCAGCCGGATTCTTTATCGGCGAGCGGTCGTTGAACGAGAACGTCGGGGATTAGGTCGATGAATACAGGACTGGAAAAATTAAGCATTACCCCATTTTCCAAGAAGGGCGATCGCTTCCAGCGTTTCCCAGCTTTTCCGGCGCAGTTTAATCCGGAGTCCTATTCCATTTCCAAGCCTGTGACATGGAGTCCACCGCAAACCTCATCTGGAAGCAACGCCAAAACTCAGAGCAAGGTGAACGCACCCATCATTTCCTTTGGAGGTGGAGGGAGTCGTCAACTAAGTTTGGAATTATTTTTCGATGTTACTGGCCCAATTGAGCGGAATGGGCAGAAGGTTGCGATCGCGGACGTGCGGGAGGAAACCAACAAAATTGTTATCCTGACCCGCATTGAGCGAGACGAAGACCAGCCAAGAGTCTGTAAAATTACCTGGGGAAAAGCTCCCGTTGGCTCTGATTTTCCTTTTACTGGCGTCATCAGCAGTCTGACGCAAAAGTTCACCCAGTTCAACCGCGATGGCAACCCCGTCCGAGCAAATCTCACCGTAACCTTTGTCGAGTTTCTAGACCCCAAGCTGGACAAACTGCTTACTGATCCAGAACTGACCACCTGGTTGGTCAGGGGTGGCGATACTCTCAGCAACATTGCTGCCGAACTCTACCGCGACCCAACCCGATGGCGAGTCATTGCCGAGGCGAACGACATCGATGACCCACGGCATCTAGAGAAGTTGGTTGGTCACAGACTCACAATCCCAAAAGTTCGCTGAGAAACGCTCTCCTATCCCCCCTCATTGCAGGCTCCAAACTATGCCCGTTGCCCAACCGTCTAGTCCCCTAGTTTCCGATTTTGACATCCTAATCAACGGCTCTCCGCTATCGGTGGAGGCGGAGTCCCATGTCATTGGCGTGACGGTGGATGTCGATGTGACCTTGCCGAGTATGTTCGCCTTAGAGATGACGGGGTCAGCCAGTCGAGAGTCAGATATTACCTGGATTGATGACCCTAACTTTAACATTGGCAACGAGGTCGAAATCAGAATGGGCTACGCTAACAATTTGGCGACGGTACTCATTGGTGAAATTACAAGTTTAGAACCGGAATTTTCCCAAAATCGATCGCCCAGTTTACTCGTGCGGGGGTACGATCGCCGCCATCGCCTCCAACGCAACTGCAAAACCCGCACCTTCATCCAGCAAAAAGACAGCGACATCGCCGCCAAAATCGCTAGCGACGCCAACTTAACTGCCCGAGTTGAGGATTCTCAGGTGGTTCACGAGTACGTTCTACAGGCTAATCAAACTGACTTAGCGTTTTTGCAAGAACGCGCCCGCACCATTCAGTACGAGGTCGTTGTCGAGAATAAAACCCTGTTTTTCCGCCCCGTTGCTAATGCGAACAGCGAAATCGTGACCCTGACCCTAGCGAGTGACCTGCTGGAATTTTACCCACGCCTCTCTTCCATGCAGCAGGTGAGCGAACTGACGGTGCAAGGCTGGAATTTTAAGGACAAACAGGGGGTCGTGGGACAGGCGAGAAGTGGATCTGAAGTATCCAAAATGGGCGGTCAAACGCTGGGAGCGGATTTGGTGAAATCTGCCTTTGGGACAGCCGTTGCCGCAATTAGCGATCGCCCCATCATGACCCAAGCAGAAGCTGACCAAATCGCCAAAGCCCGATTTAACCAAGCCGTTCTGGAGTTAATTGTCGGTGAAGGGGTTTGCTTGGGGCGCACTGACCTCAAACTCGGTAACGTCGTCAAGATTGATGGCATTAGTCAGCGCTTCAGCGGTCAATACTACATTACCGCAGTGAGCCATCGCTACATACCCGCACGGGGATATTACACCCATTTCACAGTGAGGAGAAATGCTTCGTAAATTCAAAGTTCAAAGTTCAAAGTTCAAAATTACACATCCGATAGTTTTAATCTTTTTAGGAGTTTTAAGAGGAAAAATCTAGGCACTAGAGCTTAGTTATAGCAATTCTCATGCTGATGAGGTACAGCCATCTTTCTCTGTGTTTTTGTGAGAAATAAGTTACCAAGATAGGATGTACCTCATGAGTCAAAGAAACGCTATGGATTCTTTTTTTTGCAAATTTTAATTAGAAAAATAATCATGAATCTCTTTGACGCTTTCCTCAATTATGAAAATCATCAGGTAAACAACAGCCGGATTTACGGGGTTGTTGTTGGAGTTGTTACGAACAACCAAGACCCCGATAAATTAGGCAGAGTAAAAGTCAAGTTTCCGTGGCTTAGTAATGAAGATGAAAGCTACTGGGCAAGAATTGCTGCACCAATGGCGGGAAAGGACAGAGGGGCTTATTTTCTCCCAGAAGTAGATGACGAAGTTTTAGTGGTCTTTGAACGAGGAGACTTGCACTTTCCCTATATTATTGGAGGGTTGTGGAACGGAAAAGATACACCTCCTGCGAATAATGAAGATGGAAAAAACAATGTTCGGATGATTAAATCTCGTAGCGGTCATGTCATTCAGCTGAATGATGAGGAGGGCAAAGAAAAAATTGAAATTACCGATAAGCAACAGAAAAATTACCTAACTATCAATGTCGCAGAAAATACCATTACACTCACCGCAAATAAAGACATTATTCTCTCGGCTCCTCAAGGAACGATTAAGCTAGATGCTCAAAAAATTGAAATTAAATCATCAAATGATTCAAAAATTGAAGCGGGTACCGGAATGGACATAAAAGCTAGCGCAACCATGAACCTCAAAGGCGCAACCATCAATCTGAATTAGTCTTAAATCCAAAATCTAAAATCCCAAATCGATTATGGGACAACCCGCAGCAAAACAAGGCGACCAAATTGTTGCCACCGATACCCACATTGTGATGGTGCCAGGAACGCCACCCGTACCGACGCCCCTACCCCATCCATTCACGGGCATCATCAACGGCAGCCTAAGTAGCAATGTCAATATTATGGGGATGCCTGCCGCCACGGTTGACAGCACGGCGGATAACACGCCCCCTCACATTCCTACCCCGCCCGGAACCGCATTTCAAACACCCCCTGCTAACAAGGCAACCATCAAGTTAGGTAGTCCTACTGTGAAAATCAACGGCAAGATGGCAGCACGCAATAGCGATATTGCCGAGACGTGCAACGATCCGGTGGATTTGCCAGTGGGACAGGTGATTGCAGTGGGTACCGTGTTCATTGGCTAGCAAGGAGCGGACGATGTCTAAACTGTTTTTGGGACGTGGTTTGGGATTCCCGGTGAGTTTGAACTCACAAGGCAAACTTCAAGCCGCAGAGTATGAAGAAAGCGTGCGCCAGTCGATTTTGATTATTCTGGGTACTGCCAAAGGCGAGCGAATCATGCGCCCTGATTTTGGGTGTGGAATTTATGACGTAGTGTTTGAAGTGAATACGCCTTCCACGGCGGGTAGGGTGTCTCAAGCGGTACAAGACGCTCTATTGGTATTTGAACCCCGGATTGACGTGATTAACGTCAGCGTCAATAGCGGCATCGTTGCCCGTAACCCCCAAACCAACGAAGAGAAAATTCAGCTTGCCAGTAATGGTGACGTGATGCTGATTGGCATTGACTATCGGGTACGAGCAACGAACAACGTTTTTAATTTGGTCTATCCCTTTTATTTAGAAAGGAGTTCGGGCTGATGGTGAAACCTGCTCCAAAAATTGACGAGCGAACCGCAGCATACATTGCCAAACAGGTGCAAGATTTGTTGTTAACATATGCACCAGAGTGGCAAGAGTTTGAACTCGATCCGGTAACAGGCAATCGCAAAGCTAAAGGTATTTCAGCCGCTGTGATTGGCGTATTTGCCCGATTTGCCGAGATTATCATCCAGCGACTCAACCAAGTACCCGATAAAAATTTTCTGGCGTTCTTGAATCTCTTGGGGGCTTCTCGGTTGCCACCTCAGCCTGCACGAGTGCCCTTGACGTTCTTCCTGACAGCAGGCAGTACAGTCGATGCCTTAGTACCAAACGGAACTCAGGTGGCAGCGCCTCCAGTAGAAGGGCAATCCGAACCCATAATTTTTGAAACCGAACGGGAATTAGTAGTCACCTCCGCGCAGCTCGAATCGATTTTTGTGCGCGATCCTGAACAAGATACCTGGAGCGATCACTCTACTTGGCTAACTCCGAACAATTCAACGCCAGGTTTTGTCTTTCGCGGCGATCGCCCAATTGAACACAGCCTCTACTTAGCTTGTGATGATTTGTTTACCCTAGCAGTACCCAGCAAAACTGTCACCTTAACTATTCAATCCTCTGAAGCTGGCAAGTTAGCAAAACTTCCTCTAATTTGGTCTTATTGGAGCGGCAAAGATTGGCAGCCCCTAGCGGTCACTCCTTCGCCCCCAACTGAGCAGCAGTGGCAAATCTCAATTGCTAATTGTCCTGTGTCGGTCAAACGAGCGCTCGACGGTATAGCAGCTTCTTGGATAAAAGTACAGCTAAACCCGCCTTTACCCTCAGGCTCAACTCTCTTACCATCTATTACAGCCATTAGCGCCAGTGTTCACGTCCAGCGTGATAATTTGTTGCCTGACCTGGCTTTCAACAACAGCTTACCTCTCGACCTGACCAAAGATTTCTAT
>NZ_DATNPA010000280.1:0-2600 GCF_036703385.1 Allocoleopsis sp.
GCTGGCGGATGAACCAACGGGTAACCTCGATCCCGATAATTCTCGGCAGGTATTAAATATTCTCAAGAAACTGAATGGGATGGGGGCAACGGTGATTGTCACCACTCATGATGAGCAACTGGTGCAGATGTCAAGACAGCCTGTTGTGCAGTTACGGGAAGGGCGTTTGTATCGAGGCTTTTGAGACAATGAGGCGGAGTGCGATCGCTTAGCTGGCAAACTCAATCGGTTGGCTTAAGTCAGCTTGCTGTCATGTGATTAAGGGCAGCTAGAGGCAGGACGTGAACAGATACTGGAACCAAAGCCCTCTTAACTTTCTTATTGACTAAGTTAACGTTGATAGAGGCAAGATAAAGAGGCTATTAAACGTGAAGGCATCGGAAACCAAGCTCCGTGAATTGCTGGAAGGCGGTAAACAGTTCCAAATTCCGCTCTTTCAAAGACCTTACTCATGGTCAAAGAAGGAATGGAAGGCTCTCTGGGAAGACATCATGCAGATATACCACGAGCATGAAGACAACCACTTCTTGGGGCCAATTGTGACTCAGGCAATACCTGGCACACCAGATGGCATTTCTCCATTTCTTCTTATTGACGGACAGCAGCGCCTCACCACACTTTCCTTGCTTCTGGCTGCGCTACGAGAACACTTGAAAGAACAGGACTCTGAATCCGCAGCAGAATTACAAGAACTGTATTTAATTAATAGATATAAAAAAGGTGATGCCCATTATAAAATTTTGCCTACTCAGGCTGACCAAGAAGTCTATCAGAAAGTTGTTGAAGGCCACATCAATGAAAGCACAAGCCTAATATACGAAACCTTTAAGTTTTTTGGGAATCAACTAAAAAATGGTGACATAGAGGAGGATAACGCCCCTATCGACCTAGCCAAATTTAAAAATGTGGTTCTGGAGAAGCTAACATTAGTCAGCATAACGTTGGACGACAGAGACAATCCATACATTATCTTTGAAAGCTTAAATCATAAAGGCGCACCTCTCACTCAGGCTGATTTGCTACGTAACTACTTCTTTATGAAGCTGGATAAACAACGAAGAGAAGAAAGTTACGAAAAAATATGGTTGCCACTACAAGAACAGTTCAAAGTTAATGCGGGTGACGAGCAATATTTAAAAGAACTCACTAGAGCATTTTAGTGTTACCTACGTAAAGAAGGCGGAAATATCAGCCAGGATAAGACTTATCAGACACTCAAGGGAAGCCTCGATAAAAAGAAAAATTTAGATGAAATTCTAGCTACATTAGAAGAATTTCATCAGTTTGCTAAGTATTATATACGCATCTGTTTTCCTGAAAAAACAGAACCGGATGCTATTTTGCAGCGTGGATTTAAACGACTGAAACTATTAGAACTCAAGAATTGCCATCCCCTTCTGCTCAACCTTTGTAGAGATTATGAAAAAAAACAACTCTCTTTAAAAGAATTTGAGCAAGCACTGCTTCATGTAGAGTCTTACTATGTGCGTCGTATACTTGGAGACTTGACTTCTGTTCAAATGAACAAAGTCTTTAACGGATTGTATCAAGATGCAAAGAAGCTACGGGAGGAGTACAGCCTCAGTGATTTTGCCAGTGCTTTACGAGAAAAGTTAAGGAGGTTGCCGACTACAAGCAAATCTTACTTCTGGCCTGACGACGACGAGTTTCGTCGGAGCATCATTGAAAACACTGTGAAAATTGACAGGAGTAGGGTAAAGCTATTATTGGGAAGTTTGGCGGAACCCCTAACTAAGTTTCAGGTGAAAACAGATGACCTCACCTTGGAACACATTATGCCTCAGAAGTTGACTGATGAGTGGCGAACCCGGCTAGGAGCTAATGCTGATGAAGTACACAAACGCTGGCTTAACACGCTAGGAAACTTGACCCTTACTCCTTCCTCTTATAATTCTGAGATGTCTAACAATTCTTTTAGTGATAAATTATCATACCTGCGAACTAGCGCCCTTACCTTAGATAATCAGTACTTTAAAAATGTGGAAACATGGAACGTGGATGAGATTCAACGCCGTGGTAAGTATTTAGCTGACATTGCCGTTAAGGTTTGGCCTCGATAGGGAATCAATTTTGTCAGCCTTAAGCCTCTAACGAACGCGATCGCATCCATTATGTAATGAAAGAAACAAAATTCCCAAAATCCTTAACTAATATGGGTTTGGGGATTTGTTTCTTAAGAGGGTTCAAAAAATCTCAAGGGTTAGCTGGTTACGCTGGGAGCATCCAAAATGTGCAAAAACATTCCTACTACTCTCTGAAAGCCTCATTCTGCCGTTCATTTTTGGAGAAAGTTGTAAAATTGGGATGCTCCCGTTACGATCGCGTTTCTCCCTTACTGAAGTTGATAGGATGCGATCGCTATTTCTCTAATCGGTTGAAGCGTGATTTCTTATTCATTGCCAAAGTCCATCTCTAGTATGTGCTGCACCTGTACGAGCAAGGGCGGTACTTTGTTTTACACAATATCCCAGAGGGTTTCGTTTTCCAGGCTAAAGTAGGCGTGAGCCAGGACATCACGTAGTCCAGAGATTTTTCGCCACTCAATCTCTGGGTAGCGACTGCGAACTTCTGGAGGTACG
>NZ_DATNPA010000281.1:0-6301 GCF_036703385.1 Allocoleopsis sp.
CGACTCCTCTTAATTCCAGCCGCAACAGCAGGGAAATCGCACCAATTGGGTCTTTGGAGGAATCTTTCCAAGCACGACCCCAGACGTGAGAGTCATAAAGCGATAGCACTTTCTGAAAGTCTTGCTTCTCTAAATAATAGAGAGCGATGTGCCACCAATTGTGTGTGTAAAGCATGGAATTGCAGTTCTCCCAGGTATCGGAGAGGCTTTCCATCCAAGCAATGCCCTCTTCAAGCCTGCCTTGCATTTCCATCACATGAGCAACTGCATGGTGTGCCCAAGGGTCATTCCGGTTCATTTCGGTTGCCAATTGCCCTATTCCTTCCGCTTCATCGAAGCGGTGGCACTGCTCTAAACCAAAGGCAATCATGCCGTATAAGTAGTGATTTTCCCGGTTAGCGGGGAGAACTTTTTCGGCAATTGAGAGCAGTGCTTTTGGGTTCCCCTGATAGAAGTAGTGGTACTGCCCCATTTGGACGGCAAGCACATCACGGGGAAATTTCTGGGTGAGGACTTCGAGGTAGGCGATCGCTTGATTGATCGCACCGACTGCCCAAGCTTCAACCGCCGAAACATAAAGCTTTTCCCGCTCAGTCGCCTTGTTTTTATACTGTCTAGCGGCTTGGAGATAAGGCAAGGCTTGACAACGAGACTCGGCTCTTTCGTGGGAGAGGTACAAAGCAGCGGCATGAGCGTTGGCGATCGCACATTCGGGATCGGCCTCAATCCCTTTAAAAATGGCTACGGCATCCTTCCCGTAAGCCAGTGCCTGGTCAGTATAGCGATTAATAGCAGTAATGGTTTCGGGCGAATCTGTAGTAACGTCTAATCCTTGAGTATCTTGTAACATTTCTTACTGCCCCTAAATGGCCTTTTTTATAGCCAACCGATTCCACCGAGGTCGCCCCAGTACAATCTACGGTAAATCGGTCGGAATACCGCAATTAAGAGAGTATCGCATAGCGATCAGTAGAGTGCAAGAGATGGCTATTAAATCAAAACCTAAGCCTTAACGAAGGGGAGAATGGATCGGAAACCTTCGTTAGACAAGACCTCAAGTTTTTATAGCCTCAAACTATCTGTACTCAATTGTTGACCTATTTACTACTTGATGTATGGATTAGCCCTATGGCTTCATTAACTCTTATATTCTCTACATGTATAGTTTGTGAGAGCTTCAACTTGTCGCTTCCGAGCCATACAAGGATTTCAGCCCAAAGGGAGACAAAGTACTAACCAATTCCAAATTAAAGATGGGAAAACCCAATGCAGACAAGCCTCCTAGCTACTAACTATAGGCTTGCTTAAATGGGCGACAGCTTACCTACAAATGCAACTTCCTATGAAAACCAAGATATTGCTCAATTCCTAGTTGCCAGGATGATAGTTGCCACGCCGGTGACATTCAAACTATCCTCGTTGTAAAAAACTGTGCGTGCGACTAAATCCAGGTAAACTTTGGAGCGGAGTTGCCCTTGCCAAGAGATGGAGTCGCCTAGCTCACGGTACTGATATTCGTCTTTGAGCAGTCCACCCAACTGCGCACCCTTCTCGGTTTTCCCGGCGTAAGTCAAGGTAGTGCCGGGAATCGTCTCTCCTCGCTTGACTCGGTAGATGACAGGTAGTTTGTAGACTATCAGCTTGGGCGTGGAGTTGTCTGAAATCTGCGGGATGGAACCGGGTTTAGGAGTTACTTCATTCACCGTCAGATTAATGGTGCCAGCAAGCTGTAACCGATCTTGGCTGAGCCACAATACGCGATCGCGTACTTGCACCATGACCCCGTCTACAGGACTCCCTTTCCAGTCTAGTGAGTCGCCGTTGCTTTTGAAGGCACGCTGTCCCGTAATCCGAACCTCAGCTATTTTATCGCTCTTCAATCCGACGTACTCAATATCGCTACCTGGAAGGAAAGAGCCCACGGGAACAGCCTGTTCTATTGGACCTTTGTAGACCACCGTACCTTTCGGAAGATGCTGACCGATGGGTAAGTGTTCAATTGCTCTTTGAACCTCTTTTTGCACGCCTTCCGGCGCGGGTGTTAGAGTTGGCGTTGAAGCTCTGTCAGAAGACCCCACTCCACAAGAGGAAAGAGTAGTCATTAATCCAATCATTCCGGTGATTGAAAGTAAAAAAACTATCGGAATGTTCCGATACCTCATAATTGTTTCCTCAATGGTATTTTTATTATTAATTCAAGACCTAAAGCTTGCCGATTACAGGTTAGAAGGATTCTCGGCTATTGCATAACATGTTTTCACTTAAACGACAAATAACATGTAGAATTGATTAGAAAGTTATAATTTTTAACTTTCCATCCTTCCCAACAGGCTAATTAATCAACTTTCAACCCCTCTTTGGACTCATAACGAATAATCTGGATGGGCTATCTAGCTCATCCCACCAGAAATTAGCTAAACACCAATTTGCAAACTAAATGCGCAATAGCTTAGCTCCTATCTGCCTGAGTCGTTGTAGCTGGCGTATTGACCTTTTCAGGTATTATCCCTTGAACAATCAAGACAGAGCAAGGGGCATGATGCACTACATAGTTACTGACACTCCCTAACAGAAGTTCTGATAGTCCTTGATGGCCTCGACGACCTAGAACAATTAAATCTGCCCCCCAGTTTTGGGCTGTCTCACAAATCAGCGACCCAGCGTCTCCCAGCTGGCAGTCCAATTCGCTAGGAATATTCTTCAATATGGCTTGATGGCAATAGGTTTGCAACCAACTATGAGCTTTCTCAATTTCTTGTTGAAAATGCTTTCGCTGGAGTTGGTGGAAGCTTCCATACAAGTCGATGTCAGCTAAGGTTCCAATGAAAGGAGCCCACTGTCCCTCTGGATCTTTACTAAGGCTGTGAAACAACAAAAGTTGACATTCCTCGTTGTGGCCTATCTCCAGGGCTTTTTCAAATACGGCAAGGGATTGAGCTGAGCGATCGAGAGCAACCAGAATTTTTTTGAGAGTCATGATCTTTCCCTCCTAAGGGAGGAATCTACTACTATAATAGCTTGTTAGTCTTTATTAATTGATTATCAAGAAAAATGACGAATTAACTATCCAACATTTGGATAGCTACCTCGGTTTTGTATGGATTGAAGAATGCTGCATTCGCCTTTGAAGACTAGACAGGCTTCTGGTATTCTTCTGTATTAAAGTCAATAAAGTACTGCTAAGTTCACGACTTGAGACCGTTGCTCACTTTTGGAGCATATTTATTAAGAGGTAGCCGCCATGAAAAAGCTCAGTGGGGTTTACCCGTGGCGGGGTGGTTTTTCTCAGAATACAGTGTGCAATCAGCGAGGATGTGATGACTCAATACGATTATGTTGTCATTGGTGCAGGCTCGGCAGGCTGTGTCGTTGCTAATCGTCTTACAGATAACGGCGAAACGACTGTGTTGTTGCTCGAAGCGGGTGAGCCAGCAACGAAACCAGAAATTCAAAATCCCCTAGACTGGACAAAACTCTTAGGCAGCGAGGTAGATTGGGCGTATTGGACAGAACCAGAACCCCACCTCAACGGGCGTAAAGTTTTTTATCCACGAGGGAAAGTCTTGGGTGGCACTAGTTCGATCAATGCCATGATCTATATCCGAGGCAACCGTCACGATTTTGATCAGTGGCGAGAGTTAGGCAATCCGGGCTGGAGCTACCCAGAGGTGTTGCCGTACTTCAAAAAATCTGAGAACCAGCAACGGGGCGCATCCGAATTTCACAGTGTTGGTGGAGTGCTCAATGTGAGCGATCCCATTGCTCCGGGTGTCACCTCACAGCAATTTATCGAGGCGGCTGTGGCAACGGGCTATGAAAGCAATCCTGATTTCAATGGCGCACAGCAGGAAGGAGCGGGATTGTATCAGTTGACAATCAAAGAGGGTAAGCGCCACAGTGTAGCAGCTGCTTTTCTAGTACCCATTCTCGATCGCACTAATCTAACCACTCAAACAGGAGCGTTGGTTACGCGATTACTCTTTGAGGGAACGCGCACGGTTGGCGTAGAATACCTGCATCAGGGGACGTTGCATCAGGTTCGAGTCAACAAAGAAGTGATTCTCTCGGCTGGCGCAATCGATTCTCCTAAACTGCTGATGCTCTCTGGGATTGGGAATGCAGACCATTTGCGATCGCTCGACATTCCCATCGTCGTGGATTTACCAGGCGTCGGTCAGAACCTCCAAGATCACCTTCAAGTCCCAGTGGCACATCGGGCTATTCGAGATTTGCAGCCTGCCCCAACCAGCAATATCGCGGAAGCCGGATTGTTCCTACATAGCGAGAGCCAGTTAGATGCTGCGCCCGATTTGCAGTTGTTCTCCGGGCCAGTTTTATGGACACCTCCTGGCTATCCCCAAGACGGCCCAGGATTCACCATTACAGCCTGTTTACTCCATCCCCAGAGTCGTGGTCATGTTACTCTGCGTTCTGCTGACTTCCAAGACTCACCTTGTATTCAGATGAACTATCTTCAGAGTGAATCAGATCTGCAAAAGCTGGTGACTGGATTGAAAATTATCCGTCAACTGTTCGAGGCAGATGTATTCGATGAATTCCGAGGTGAGGAAGTAGCTCCCGGTAGCGCTATAACTAGCGATGAAGCCCTCCAAGCTTACGTTCGGGACGTGGTCGATAGTATCTGGCATCCAGTCGGCACTTGCAAGATGGGAACGGATTCAATGGCGGTAGTAGACGCCAAACTGCGGGTTCATGGGATAGAGGGATTGCGAATAGTGGATGCGTCGATTATGCCAACCATCACTACAGGAAATACAAACGCACCCACCATTATGATTGGTGAAAAGGCAGCCGATTTAATTCAAGGTGCAGGACGTCCTTCACAGCAAGCCTCTTTAAAAACGGCGATCGCTTGACAAGCCGTCTCTATGCTCACCAGAGGAATTGCTGGCTTGCTCGCTCTCTTCTCTAACGGCAGTCCATTCCTCTTTGATATAGTTCAAGTCTGCTTGTTTAGCTACATAGTTTTCCACATAACCACAATGAACGCAAACATACGTATCGAGATAGGCGTAGCGATTCCCGAAGTTCCCAGAGCCGATGGTCATGGTATTGAGAGCGGGAAATTTTCGATTCGTGTTGCTAAAAACTTCTCGCGAACCACACTTAAGACATTGCCCGTTTTTCATGAGATGACTACCTTAGCGTTACAACCTGGCTGAGTTCCTTTTTCTTGTGTGGTGCAGCCTAATCGGGATAATTTGCTATCGTGGCGAAAAAGTTGGGTAGAGACGCTCTGGTCTAGCCCTGGGTATGGCGAGATTCAACGGACTGATAAGGGAGCGTTTTATTCTCAGAGTAGAGAGAATAGTAGGGTAATCAGCACACTTCATTCAGGGAGCGACAATCCCCGGTAATCAAGTCGGAATTTAGATGAATTTTTTTGCTAGACTACTTCCCAAATCTTGGGAAACGTGTCAGTATTCCATATTATTCCTTTATCTCGATAAATTTACAGTAGATTCTTAGGAGAACTTTCATGAGTAAGTGGCAACGCTTTTCCAATACAGGGAAGCACTTGATATTTCAAGCTATTAGTAGTGTTGTTAAGGCTGTGCTAAGGGTTGAGCAGGGAGGGCCGCGATCGCCAAAAAGTGGGTTAAACTACAGTTCTCGGCGAGGGTTTATATCCCTGTTTCTCGTGGGAGTCAGCTTGAGTGTGGCGATCGCCGCGTGCTCTCCTGGAGGGAAGGACACGGCTTCACCCGGAAATTCTGCCAATAGCGGCGGGGCAGGCCAGAAAAAGGACGTGGAGGTAACCCTCGTCTCGTTCGCTGTCACTAAAGCCGCCCACGATCAAATCATTCCCAAGTTTGTCGAACAGTGGAAGAAAGACCATAGCCAAAACGTTACCTTCAAGCAAAGCTACGGGGGTTCAGGTTCCCAAACCCGTGCTGTGATTGATGGATTGGAAGCTGATGTCGTACACCTGGCACTCGCCCTCGACACCAAGAAAATTGAGAAAGCGGGTCTGATTCAACCGGGTTGGGAAACAAAAGCGGCCAACGATGCCATTGTTAGCAAATCTGTAGCTGCGATCGTTACCCGCGAAGGAAATCCTAAAAAGATCCAAACTTGGGCAGACTTGGCAAAATCAGACGTAAAAGTGATTACCGCTAACCCCAAAACCTCTGGTGGTGCACGCTGGAACTTTTTGGCGTTCTGGGGTGCTGTGACAAAAACAGGTGGGGATGACAATAAAGCATTGGACTTCACGAAACAAGTCTTTAAGAACGTCCCCGTGCTGCCAAAAGATGCGCGTGAAGCCACCGATGTCTTC
>NZ_DATNPA010000282.1:0-24564 GCF_036703385.1 Allocoleopsis sp.
GCATCGTACTAACTTCAACCAGACAGAAACGCGATCGCGTTTCTGCCACACATCCTCAAGAACTTATACCTAACGCAAACATCCAATATCTTTGAGCAGGGCTTTTCAAAAACTTCGATACAAACGCCCTTCTCGCAACTGTACAACTGGTTGTCTTGACATCTGTACCAGTTGCTCATCATGAGTAGTTACAATCACCGTTGCCCCCATCCCATTCAGTTTCTTGAGAATATTTAATACCTGCCGAGAATTATCGGGATCGAGGTTACCCGTTGGTTCATCTGCCAGCAGTACAGGAGGTGTCCCGACGATCGCACGCGCTAAACTTACCCGTTGTTGCTCTCCCCCGGAGAGTTCCTCTGGAAAACAGTTCGCTTTGTGTTGCAAACCTACAACCTTCAACGTTGGCGGCAAACGTCGCTGAATTTCCTTACGCGTGTAGCCTTGTGCCCACAAGACAAAAACAATATTCTCTGATACAGTCCGCGTCGGAATCAGTTTATAGTCTTGAAACACAACACCGATGCGACGACGCAGCAACGATAAGCGATCGCCCCGTAACGTCCCCACATTAAAATCATCGACGATTACCTCTCCAGAACTAGGACGTTCCGCACCATAAAGTAGCTTCAGCAATGTTGATTTCCCCGCACCCGAAGGGCCAGTAATCAATAAAAAGTCTCCTCGCTTCACCTCTAAGCTGAGGTCAAACACTCCTAAGCTGCCATTCGGGTAAGTTTTTGTCACTCCTTGTAATTTCACCATTACAGGATTTGGGCTGGTTGTGGCGTTGGTAGCCACATTGGGTTGAGTTTGGCTATTACTGGAGTGACCCAAGACGGTCGTCATAGACAAGCGATCGCAAATGGAATAAATCGTGAATTCAATACCTTAATACAAAATGTGGGCAGGTAACCCTACCCAACCTGATTTTTTTGCCAATATCTTGTTCAAGCCAAGCGTTGACCAATCGCTTTGAGGGCAAACTGAGGTAAAGCCATCATTCGCCGCCAACGCCAAGGTTCTTGATACAGCCGATACAGCCATTCCAAGTGATTCTCGCGCAACCAGATAGGCGCACGAGTTTTAATACCTGCCCAAATATCAAAGCTACCCCCCACCCCAATCCAAGTTGCTTGGGGACACAGGTGGCGATTTTGGGCAATCCACAACTCTTGGCGAGGAACACCCAAGCCAACCAAAATCAAACCGGGTTGCTGGTCTTTGAGCGTTTGCTTGAACTTCTGTTCTTCTTCCGGTGACAGGTAACCATGTTCAATTTCTGCGATCGCCAGTCCTGGAAGCTTGTCTTGCCAAATCTGACACGCCTTTTGAGCAACGCCAGGAGAACCCCCGTAAAAAACAATTGGGCAAGACTTGCCTAAGTCTCCAGCCTGCCTCAGTAAAGACTCAGCCAGTTCAATTCCTGGACAGCGTCGCCCCCGTTGACCCTGGAGCCATAGGTAAAGAATAACCCCAGAACCATCCGGAATTACCAGTTCTGCTTTTCGGATAATTCCAGCGAGAGCCTCGTTGCGTTCTGCCTGTATTGCCATTTCTGCATTCAGAGTCACCACATGACTGCCAAGCCTCTGGTGTAGACGAGTTCCCAGCCAGTGGACATAGTCATCTAATAGGTGAACCGGTAGCCCCAGCACGGGAAATTGTTTGGGTGCCTCAACCATAGCCGAGCTCTTGAGTATCCTCACATCACACATCTCAGTAACAATATGAAGGCTATCCGATCCGGACACTTAAAGCTAGCCGATTTTTGAGATTGTTGAAATGTGACGCAAAAGAAATTAGAGACGCGATCGCACAGGTCACGCGTCTCTATCTATCTCTACTGGACAATGTTGGAGCTGCAAAGGTACCAAATATCAACACTACTGCTACTTTCAGTTAGTTGACTCGCTTGACCGAGCCATCTGCATACAACTCTAGGGGCACTAGCTGGACTTTACCGTTGACGTTGACCTTTGTGTAGACAATTCTTTCTAGAGGAGAATGGTTTTGGTTATAGCGCGTAGACATCTCAGTCACCCCGTCAGATTCGAGAGTTTATGAAGAAATGTAATGTAGGCAAGTATTCATTAAGGATTCAATTTCTTTATTCGCCTATCTCTGTGATATCAAAGAAAATATTAAGGAAAGGAGAAGCGACACGGATTGATTATAAAGATTTCAACAAGATGCTTAAATGGTTCCAAAGGGGCTTGACTCCACCTGCTCTTACTTCTTTAGGAGTAGTTCTGAGTTCCTCTGTTATCATCCTTTCAACACAGCGAAACTGTCCAAGGCCTCGATGCCGACCAAATTGGCAGTCAGCTAGGATGTTCTGATAGAGCCCACATTCCGCACCTTGAAGTGTCACACTACGTAATGCATGGTAATGGGTAATGGGTAATGGGTAATGGAAAGACTTTTTTACGTAGTGTTATGTAGTATAGGCTACTAATTTTCAATTCCCAATTGCGTAAAAACCGATAGCGAAGCGTTAGCGAGTCTTCGAGCGTCTTATGCCAGTCGAGGGTGCGGAATGTGGGATAGAGAGGGATGAGCGGACAGCATATAACTACAATCTATAGATTGCGAAATTCGCAAGATGATTATTGCGATTCCCCCATTAAGGTAAACGCTGCCCATTGCAGGGAGTTGGGATGTTTTTCCTTAATTGTTAACATCGCCTGTCGTAAGGCTTGAGCTTTATCATTACTTTTTTTGAGCTGTTGATAAAATTCAATCATTAAATCTGATGTCGTTGTTTCTGTTCCCGTCCCTAGGGAGAGAATCACACTGGGCACTCCTGCCGACATCAGGGATACAGATAAACCAATTAAGCCATCACTACTGAGGGGAGCGCTGCCTAAGCTGCCTGCACTCAAAACAACTAATTCGGCTCGTAAAGGAGATTTTTTATCCTTGGTTTGTTCGGGTAGATTCAGGATTTCACTGGCTGTCAGGATACCATTATCATTGCCGGATGGAGCAAACGCGATCGCACCGGGTATCCCTTGGCGTTTTGTAGCATCCAATAATCCATAGGTGGCTAAATGAATCGTCTTGGCTTTTGCTAGCTGTTCTAAGAACGCTTTTTTGGTTGCCTGGTTACCAATGAGGGGTTGAGTTTCCAGTAATTGGGCAATTTCAAGGGCTTCCTGTTCTCCTCTCAAAAGTTGGGGTAAGGACTGTGATGATTCTCCACCCCCGGCTGCCATACTTGGCATTGTCGGATTACCGATTACTAGAGCTTTGTTGCCTGATACTCGTTGCCGCTGCTGCTTCGTTAACGCGAGTACCTGAATCGAGGGAGAAGTGAGAATGGTATGTTTCTCAATCAGGGATTTACCGGTAATATCGACTAATGCCGGGAAAGGAACAAAAAATAGTTCTTGGTGTGGAATAAAAATAACATGAGTTTTGGGGTCTTTCGGTAAAAGGTCTTCAATCGGTTTGAGCAGTACCTGATTCAGTTGAAACAAAGGCTGATTCTGGGATGTTTTATCGGTTGGCTTCGCTGAACTTGTGCTGCTTTTACTCCTGACACCGATCGCATCCAGGCTATTGTTTACAACCTCTTGTAATGAAGTAATAGGATAAACCGTTTTTTGCTCTTTAATATTGATGCGACGAAATACAATTTCTCCTGATGACTGAATCACCCAGACATACAGTTCTTGTTCAGAAATTACTGAATATTCAACGAGTGTGGCATTCTGCGCTTTAGCAATTTGTTTAATTTCTTGAATTTTCGGTAGAGTAATTTGAGGATTAGCTGCTTTTAAACCTGTTCCTACAGGTTCAGACGCTAAGCGTAGATGAAGTAACTGCAAAATTTCTTGAACTCGTCCCTGTTCCGCTATTTCTAAGGCGGCTTCGGGCTGATTTTGAGCGATGTGAACTTGTTGCAGTAAGCGATAGGTTCTAGCCTGCTCAGCATAATAATTATCGTTATTTCCAAGTTTGGCTCGTATGGCGTCCCAAACTTTCAGGGCATCCAGGAGTTTTGGCTGAGCTTCCGTGAGATTGCTGGCGTTGAGGGAAGCGAGAGCGAGATTGTTTAAAGCTGTACCTTCTGCTAAGCGTTCACCTGATTTTTGAGCCGCTGCCAATTGTTGTTGATACAACTCGATCGCTGTTGCATAGTCTCCTTGGGATTCGTAAACTGTCGCTAACTGCTTGAGAGCGATCGCTTCTTGAGCCGGATTACCCGATTTCCTCGCTATCTCTAACTCCTGCTGATACAGTTCGATCGCTTTTGGTTTTTGTCCCTGCGACTCGTAAGCATTTGCCAACTGACTCAGAACAAGAGCTTGCAACGCACTATCCTTGGATTTCTGGGCAAACTCCAGTTGTTGCTGATACAGCTCGATCGCTTTTTGGGATTGCCCCGATGACTGATAAGCTTGTGCTAGCTTTTGCAGAGATTCAGCGGCTAATGTAGTATCACCAGTTTCCCGTGCGATCGCGAGTTGTTGCAGATTAAATGCGATCGCTTCCTCATATTGCCCTTGTGACTGGGAATCTAGAGCCAAATTGTTCAAAAAAGCAGCTTGCCGTTTGGGATTGCCAATCTCTCGTCGAATAATTTGAGCTTGCTGCTCAAACTTCTTTGCCCTTTCTTCTTGCCCTAGATACAAATAGGTATTACTCAAACCAACTAGCGCCTCAACCTCACCCGTGCGATCGCCAACGGCCTTCCTAAGGATTAAACTCTGATGATAGAAGCCGACAGCTTGTTCATATTGTCCCAAAGAGAAGTAGGTATCGCCCAGACTACCGAGACAATTGCCGATGCCTTGAGCATCACCCAAATTTTGATAAAGCATGAGTGCCTTCTGCAATGACTCTAGGGCTGCCGTAAATTGACCCGTTTTATGCTGCCGAATGCCTAAATTCAAGAGTAAATTGGCATGATAATCCTGGGCATCTGGAGTTTGTGCCCAAGCCGAGGGTGTAGGGAAAGAAGCACCAACCCATAGAGGCATTGCAGACATTAAACAAGCCATGATTAAGGACACGAGTCCGCTTGTTTTTGCCCAACTTCTCTTGTAACGATTCTTGTACACAGACACTTGGCTAAGGCAGACTGTCTTTTGCAACCAAATCAACGGATAGACGGATGGCAAAATTTTCTTCGGCACAACCCAAACCCCTCCATAGTGATGGGTGTACTAGGCAAGTTATCACTACATTTCCTAAGATATGAGGATTTAACCCAGATTTTTGCTATCTATTGGCACCTCTAATCTAGAGCTTGCCAAAGGTTTTTAGAAGCCCGACTCTTGTGTTTAGGTGCGAGGCAAGGACGGTAATGTCGCTCTCCATCCACGTTCAATTCTTTGATAAAGCCTTGCTCTTTTAGAGCATTCAGCATTGTGGAAACGCTTTCTTCTTCCTGTTCCATGTACGCTGCTATTTCAGGCAGATTAGCTTCTTTTTTACGCACCAGCCAAGTGACGAGTTTCTGCTCAAAATCAGGTAATGTCAGGACATCAGCCATACTCAATCCAGAGCTACTTTCTTGCTCTTCATCCCCGGTTCCTGAAGAATTGAACGGTTTCGTACTCATAAGATTCCTTCCTCTGGGATTTAGCCAAATTACAATTAGTACTCCACCAAAGAAGTATGAAAATCAAAAAACAGACCACTCCTCTTTGTTCGAGATTGAAGGCTTGCTCTACGTTCCAGTCCTCTTTGAGTACGGTACTAAAGTTACTGAAGAATCAGGCAACAAGTTGCTACCCATTGTCTAGAGTTTCACGCACAGATATTTTGCACCCTTATCAACAGACTTAATTAAGGTCAAGTGGGCAGTATCCAGCTCTCTGAAAAACCTAGCTGTAGGCTTGGCGAACACAGCTCATTTTACGGCTATTGACAAGGATGCAAGATAGGAGACTAACAGATATGTGCCTATATTAGTGTTATTCAGCTAGATTGCATGATCTGCTTAGCAACTTTTTGCATCTCTTGGCTAATGGGATGGTTGGGGTAGCGTAGGCAGAAGAGATCGCTGCTGGCGAGTTGAACCATCTCTTCGGAAAGGGGTAAGATTCCTGCCACCGGAGCGTTGTAAATCTTCTGCACCTGTTGCCGTAAAGCATCGAAATCTAAAGCTGGTAGAGCTTTATTAATGACCAGTAACATTTTAGGCACCTGTAACTTCCGAGCCACTTCGACTGTAACGGCGGTTCCTTGAAAGTCTTGATTATCTGGACGCAAGATCAGAACTAAAACATCGGAAATCGTTAGCGAAAGTAACGTTTCTTCATTGAGACCTGGGTGGGTGTCAATGAACAGGTAATCTAGTTCAAGTGCATCAATCACGTCTTGGAGACCGTCATTGAGCATCCCAAAATCGAACCCTTCGCGTAGGATACGAGTAATATCGCGAGCTTTGATACTAGAGGGAATCAGGTAAATTTTGTTACGTTGACTGGCTTTTTCTTTTAAAACCGAACTCACATCATAGGCGGTTTCTTCGATCGCACAATTGCCCCATAAGTAGTCGTTGAGGGTGTACTTTATTTTCTCTTCATTAAAACCAAACAGGACATGAATCCCTGGAGATTGGATATCCGTGTCAACAATACCTACTCGCTTTCCCGAACGCGCAACAAGCGCCGCGAGATTCGCTGTTGAGTTTGATTTGCCAGTTCCTCCGCGAAACGAGTGAATCGATACAATTTTGGACACAGTACACTTCCTTAAGCTGTATTACATGCTCTCTTCCAGCTTGGTCTACTTTAAATCAAGACGTTAATCCTGTGTTCATTCAGTTAAGGCCATCTACTGAACTTAGCCTTAACTCTAATGTGACTTCACTTGATTCGCCAAAAGTCTAATTCTCAAAACCACTGCAAGGATGTAATGTACCATCGTCGCTTCACCCTGTAGAAATAGCTACAGAGTGTTTATTGGTGCGCTCTACTCCTGTTTCTCCGCTTAGTCCTCTTGAGTTTTAGCCGAGTCTTAATCATGACAGTACTGATTTCTCTGGTCATCACTGTTTACAATCGGGAGCGTTTCCTCGGCGCTGCCATTGAAAGTATTCTGACACAAACCCAGCCGGACTTTGAACTGTTGATTTGGGATGACGGTTCAACTGATCGTTCTGTAGAGATTGCCCAAAACTATGCTCAGCAAGACTCGCGGGTAAGAGTGGTAGTGGCAGAACATCAGGGGCGAAGCTTGGCTCTCAAAGATGCGATCGCACAAACAACAGGTCGCTACATTGGCTTTGTAGACAGTGACGATATCCTAGCACCAACAGCACTCGAAGAGACAGCCGCCGTACTCGAGGCTCATCCAGCCACGGGTTTAGTTTACACCGACTATCTGGTGATGAACGAACGCGGTGAAGTCAAGGCTTACGGAAATCGCTGCCGCTTTGCCTATTCCCCAGCCAGACTGCTGCGTCAATTTATGACTTTCCACTTTCGGCTGATGCGGCGCACGGTATTTGATGAAGTAGGCGGGATTGATGAGACGTTTGACTTAATTGAAGACTACGAACTGTGCCTGCGACTGTCGGAAGTAACGCAGGTACAACGGGTGAGTAAGCCACTCTACTACTACCGCGTTCACCGAGAGAGTATTACTCAGCAGCAGAAAACTGAACAAAATCGCCTTGCACTGATTGCTATCAAGCAAGCACGCAAGCGCCGCCAAAGTTCTGACAACTTTTCGGTAACCTTACCCAACTGCCTACAATTCCCCTTCGGTGCAAGCCTCAGAACCTCACTGACTAGAAGTCTGAGTTCTTTCCTGCTAGCAGCAGTTCCTCTATTGGGAACCATTGGCGTCACACCTGCCTTATCACAAGTTGTCTCAGCTTCCGATAGCGCAGGTACTGTTATTAATACCACAGGCAACCAATTCAACATTACTGGAGGACAAACCTCCTCGAATGGAGCCAACCTCTTCCATAGCTTTTCCCAATTTGACCTGAATACGGGTCAAGTTGCTAATTTCCAACCCAACTCCACTGTTCAGAATATCTTGGGTCGGGTGGTAAGTGGGAATGCATCAAATATTAATGGACTCATCCAAGTCAGTGGCAGCCAAGCCAATCTGTATTTGATGAACCCAGCCGGAATTATCTTTGGCTCCAATGCTAGCTTGAATGTTCCTGGCTCTTTTGTTGCCACAACCGCTACGAGTATCGGGATGGGCAATAACTGGTTTAATGCGGCAGGTACCAATGATTACACTCAGCTCAACGATACACCCAGCGGCTTCGCCTTCACCACCTCTCAACCGGGAAGTATTGTTAACTCTGGCAACTTAACGGTAAGTGCAGGAAAAGATTTGATGCTCTTGGGTGGCACGGTTGTGAGTACGGGGCAAGTGAATGCTCCATCTGGACAAATCAAGATGGCAGCCGTACCCGGAACCAGTCTGGTTCGCCTGAGCCAACCTGGGTCTGTATTAAGTTTAGAGGTTCTACCTCCTGCATCGGGGAGTAATGCACCCACTCAGTGGACGTTGCCCGTTTTATCCTTGCCCCAGCTACTAACGGGTGGCGGTGGGGGTAATGCGACAGGACTCTCTGTGAACGCCACTGGACAGGCAGTACTTACAGGTTCTGACATCATCATTGAAAATGGCGATGTTGTAGCCAAGCAAGTAACAGCTCAAGAGGCAACGCTGACAGCTAACCACAACTTGACGTTAGTGGATTCCACCCTAACCACGACAGGAGACTTGAATCTGTTGGCACAAGATACAGTGCGGGTGCGCGACAGTGTGACAAGTCCTGTGATTGCCCAAGCTGGGGGAAAGCTACTTGTTCAAGGGAACCAAAAGATTGATATTTATGCTTTGAATCATCCAGCGAGTGGGTTGTTTTCTGGCGGGGATATGGTGCTACGCTCCACGAGTACTGTAGGGGGTGATGCTCATTACTTCTCTGGCGGCAATTTTCGGATTGAAACGTTGGATGGGAGTTTAGGGAATCTGTTTAGTCCCGATGATCCCGTGATTCGGGCTACTGGTGACGTCAATTTTGCCAGTTACACAGGAGCCTCACTGCATATTTTTGCAGGGGGCAGTGTAACGATTACAGGTAATGTCACGATTACAGGTGTTGATGCTGTATACGGACTGGCTGAAAACGTTACCTTATCCGATGGAAGTGTGCTTGCCATAAATGGTGCAACTCAACCTACCCTGGATATTCGAGCAGGCACTACGGCGTTTGGCACTCCTAGCATTATCGGTGGGGGTACTTTTACTCCGGGAGTTCCTGGAACTGTCACTAGAGCAACGAGTGCAAATATTGCGATCGGCAGTATTACTATGGCTCCCACCGGATTGGTTTTTTTAACCAATCAGTATTCTCCTAATGCCACATTACCAGGAGGAGCCATTCAAGTTGGGACTATCAGTGCAGGCAACTCTTTAGGTAATGATGGTGGTTCCATCGTCGTTGATGCTCGAAGCAACATTGTGAGCACTGGCAGGTTCGATGCCTATGCTGACAGTATTCTTCCTACTAATAGCGGTAAGGGGGGTAATATCACCCTCCTTGCTGGTGGCAACATTACTTTTACTACCAATGATATCGACGCTCACTCCAGCTTTGGTACTAATTCTGGCGGTAATGTCACCCTCAAGGCTGGCGGCAACATTAACTTACTAAACATTTCTGCCTTTGGTGCTGGAGGAAGCGGCAATGTCATTCTCACAAGCATCGGTGACATCAATATTAATGGCACTGCCGGTATTAATGCCAGCGCCACGAACGGTAGTGGAGGTAACATCACTCTGAGCAGCACTGGAGGAGCAATCAACACAACAACAGGAAGTTTGAACTCTAACTCTAGTAATGGCTCTGGAGGTGCGATCGCCGTTTCGGCGCTAGGCAACATTACTACAGCAGGTATCAATACCGCAGGTTCGTTGGGAGCTGGGACGGTTACTCTCAACAGTACAGGGGGGAGTATTGATACCAGTGCAGGCGCAGTATCTTCTTCCGGGCAAAATGGAGGTGCGGTCGCCGTTTCGGCGCTAGGCAACATTACCACAGCAGGTATCAATACCACGGGTCAGTTGGGAAGCGGGACAATTACTCTCAAGAGTACATCAGGGTCAATTAATACCAGCACAGGTACACTAACCACTGAATCGGGTGGGGGCAATGCAGGAGCGATCACATTATCGGCATTAGCTGACATTACTACATCTGACTTGTTTTCTTCTGGCGGTTTTGTCAGTGGAATTGGTCTTTCCGGAGATGTAACACTTACGAGTACAAATGGCAAAATCAATACCGACGCAGGTCAGATTCGGACTGGTGGTACGAGTAATAATCCAGGTAATCTTACCCTCTCTGCCTTAGATGACATCACTCTTGGTACTATACAATCGATTACTGGAAATAACACGCGCAATATCACGATCACTAGCAGTAACGGCAGAATCTTCACCACTAGTCTGATCGATGTCAGGAATTTTGGTGGAGGGAACGCTAATCCCGGAACAGTCACACTCAATGCTGGAGTGGGCGGAATTATCCTCGGTAGCGATATTGATGCAACTAATAATGGTGCTTCGATCAACTTAATTGGTAATGTTACCCTGGCTCAACCCACCATTACCCTAACAACATCAGGGGCGACTGGCAGCGGTAACATTACTTTCAACAACCTGCTCGACGGAACAACCCCTGGAGCGCAAAACTTAATCCTAAATTCAGGCATCGGCACTGTTACATTCAATGGGATCGGTAACATCGCTCCCTTGGGCAACTTAACCATTAATGGTACTGGCAATGTTCAGGTAGCAGGCAACTATGTGTTTCCTAACGGCTACACATTCGACAAACCTCTCAATCTCATTGGCAACACGACTATTAATACCCCCAATATCCTGGCATTTACCAACACCCTAGCAGTCGGTGCAAACAACCTCACCCTCAATGCAAATGAAATTAACTTTGCTGGGCTAGTGTCCGGGACTGGCAATTTAACACTACAACCCTTCACACCTAGTCAAGCGATCGCAATTGGGGGGACTACCGATAGCGGTACGGGAACCTTAGACATCACCACAGCAGACATCGCTGCTTTACAAAATGGCTTTAACTCCATCACCATTGGAAGCGCTAACAGCAGTGGTGCCATCAGTATCCTTAATCCAGTTACTTTCTCTGATCCAGTAACCATCCAAGCGCCCCAAGGAGCAGGCACCATCAGCGCAACAGGTGCAATTACTGGGTTGGACAATGCCTCGATTACTCTAAAAGCCAATCAAAACATCACCACAGGCAACATTACCGCTAATCCAGGAATTACCATCATCAGTAACAATGGCACGATTGACACCAGTGCAGGCATTTTAGACTCTAGTTCTACTACAGCTAATGGCGGAGTCATCTCACTTTCAGCCCTAGGTAACATCACTACCAATAACATCACCTCTCATTCGGATACTGCTGCTGGTGGCGATATTACCCTCAACAGCCAAACTGGAGCCATTAGTAGCGGTAACCTGGATGCTTCAGGCAACACAGCCGGAGGGAAAATCAGCGTTATTGCTCAGCAGCAAATTACGACTGGACAACTTAACTCCAGTGCAACTACCGGAGATGGCGGCAATGTTTTGCTCGACCCCATTGGGGATATTCAAGTGGACTCCATCAATTCACAAGGTGGTACATCGGGCAAGGGGGGAACGGTTGACATTACCACCAATCAGTTTTTCCGGGCTGTGGGGAATTTTAGCGATCGCAACGGGATAAACGCTAGCATTTCCACCGCCGGAGGCATAGGAGGTGGCAATATCATCATCCGCCACGATGGAGGAGCCAGAGGCATTCCCTTTATTGTGGGTGATGCGACACTCAACGGTACAGCAGGCGCAATCACAACAGGTTCAGCCAATTCGATTTTGCCCTTGCAATCATTTTCTGGTGCGTACACCCAAGGCAACATCCAAATCATTACTCAGAACCCACCACCAACGCCATCACCCTCACCACAACCCGATACCAATCAAGTCTCAAAAGATATCCAGGGCGAAAATCTGGCTCCTCAAGGAATACATACGATTAGTGACTCAGCGATCGTATTACTCAATACAACAGACATTGTGCGTCACGAGATTGACCAAGCTATTGACAGTGGTCAAATCGAAAAAGCGATCGCACTAGTTGAGCAACTGAGAATGCAAGAATTTCAGAATTACTATGAGGGCAATCTCACAAGCGAAACCAATCAATCCGGTTCAGTAGAACAAACCCAAGCTGTCCTCAGCGATATTGCCACTAATACGGGGAAAACACCAGCCGTAATTTATGTGTTTACCCAACCCGATCAATTACAACTCATTTTGGTCACTCCCAAAGATAAACCCCTACTCAAAACCGTCTACGAAGCGAATAAAGATACCCTACTCAAAACCGCGAAAAACTTCCGCTCAGCCGTAACTGAACCCAGAAATAAGAAGGGCTACCAAGCCGCCGCTAAACAACTTTATCAATGGCTGATTGCCCCACTAGAAGCTGAACTCCAAGCGAAAAAGATTGATACCTTAGTGTTTTCGATGGATGGGGGACTCCGGTCAATTCCATTAGCCGCTTTGTATGACGGAAAACAGTTTTTAGTAGAAAAGTACAGTATCGGATTAATTCCCAGTATCAATTTGGTCGATACCCGTTATGGGGATGTGAAAACAAGCGAAGTTTTGGCGATGGGGGCATCGAAGTTTACTGAACAAAATGCATTGCCTGCTGTGCCCATCGAGTTATCAACCATTGTGGGACAACAAAACTTAGGGGCAGAAAATCGTCAATTACTACCTGCAAACCAATCCCCTACGGACGGATTGTGGACGGGAAAATCCTTCCTTAACCAGGGCTTTACCCTCAATAATTTAAAGGCACAACGGAATCAAACACCCTTTGGTGTGATTCACCTAGCAACCCACGGCGAATTTAATCTAGGAGCTCCGAGAAATTCCTTTATCCAACTCTCGGATACCAAATTGCGCTTAGATCAATTACGCCAGATGGGATGGAATCACCCACCTGTGGAGTTACTGGTACTGAGTGCTTGTCGCACCGCGTTGGGGAGCCAAGACGCTGAATTCGGTTTTGGTGGGTTAGCGGTAGCGGCGGGTGTTAAGTCAGCCTTAGCGTCTTTATGGTATGTCAGTGATGAGGGAACCTTGGGGCTAATCACTGACTTTTATCAGCAATTAAAGACGGCACCGATCAAAGCAGAAGCCTTGCGACAAGCACAAATTGCCATGATTAAAGGGCAAGTGCATATCGAGGGAGGCAAACTCCAAGGCATTGGAGGGGGGAGTTCAATACCCCTGCCGCCAGAACTCGCAGAAGTGGGTGATAAGGAATTTTCTCATCCTTATTATCGGTCAGCTTTTACTTTGATTGGTAGCCCCTGGTAATCACGGTCAACTTGAAGTTAAGTAGAATGGCACTGACTTAAAGGAAAAGTGATCGTTGTTTGGGAAAAACCCAGATTGGGGGGGTTCCCCCCAAACCCCCCACTGGGGGACGTTAGCTCTCGCGGGGCGCGTAGCGCACGGCGCGTCCCCCAGACCCCCTCCGCAAGGGTTGATGGGTGAGGATGAGGATGAGGTTCTTAAGTCAGTGCCATTCAGTATGAAGTATGGAACTCTTAAGAAATACATTCTGAAACCCTTAGAAGGAAGAAATTTGTAGGATAATAAGATCAAGAGTTAATAAGGCTCGATATGTCTCCCATTACTACAGCCTGTTGCGCCGTTACTTTAAATCAGCAACAGCAGACTAATATAGACCATTGCAAGTCGGTGGCTAAACAGAACTCAGCTGCTACTGACCCAACGAAGCCGAAATACTGCACAGTTGTTGAAAATGGTCGGGTTATCGTCAAACCGAGCGCACAAGCACAAGATTAATCTCTTTTCGGCTTGGGTAAATCGCTTGGCTTTTTTTCCTCCAACTGTTGCAATTGCTGGACGGCAGTGTCTCGATAAGCTTGAGCAATGGCGTTATTCGGGTCAAGTTTCAATGCTTGCTCAAAGGTAGCGATCGCTTCTTGCAGTCGTTTTACCTGAACTAAGGCTAAGCCTTTTGCGGCTAAGACGTTCGCATCCTTGGGATTGATACCAACGGCTCGGTCGTAAGCAGTGAGCGCTTCTTCGTTTCGTCCCAATGCCATCAGTACAATGCCCCGATTGTACCAAGCTTGAAAGGAATCGGGATTAATATCAATCGCACGATCTGTCGAGGCGAGGGCTTCTGGGTATCGTTGCAAATGCCAGAGTACGACACTGCGGTTTGCCCAAATATCAGCAGCGGCACGGTTATCGCCTACATTACCAAAACTTTTGATCGCCCGGTCGTAAGCCTCAACTGCCTCGGAATAACGTTTTAAGGTCTTCAGTAGCCGACCTCGGTTATACCAAGCTTGAGAGTACTCCGGTTTGATTTCAACGGCTCGATCGCTAGAGGCGAGTGCATCTTCATATCGTCCCATATACCACAGTGTGACGCTGCGGTTGTTCCATGCCTCAGCATACTCTTTGTTCAGTGCGATCGCTCGCTCGTGAGATGCCAGTGCTTCTTCATATTTTGCTTGTCCGGCTAAGGCATTTCCTCGCTGATCCCAAGCTAAACTCTGGCTTTCATCCCCCCAGTTTCCATCCCCTTGAAACGCACTTTCACAGGCAGCAAGGGCTTTTTCGTAGTTACCTACGCGGTTGAGCGTGGCGCATTGGTTTGCCAAGGCGAGGGAATATTTAGGGTTAATTTTAAGCGCCCATTCCTGAGACGCCAAGGCTTCGGCGTGTTTTCCCAGAACTTCCAGCACTGCGCCATGATTCGTCCAAGTTGTCGCATCAGTGGGATTCAGGGCGAGTGCTCTGTCGTAAGATGCGATCGCTTCTTCATATCGCCCCAGCTGTTTAAGTACCATCCCTCGGTTGTACCAAGCATACGCTGGAGAACCATCTTCCCAATTTCCATCGGTTCGCACCGCTTGATCACAGGAAGAGAGTGCTTCGGAATACTTACTCAAATTGGCTAATGCTTGGCAGCGATCGGCCCACGCTAGGGAGTAAGTTTGATTAATCTCTATGGCATGGTCGTAAGAAGCGATCGCATCTTCATACTGCTTCAACTTCGCCTGTGCCAAACCTCGGTTATACCAAGCCAGTGCTGGCGAACGTTTCTCCCAATTGCCATCTCCTCGCAACGCTAAGTCACAAGCTGCGATCGCTTCTTCAGCTCTGCCCAATTCCGAGAGCGCTTGGCAGCGATCGAGCAAAGCCATAGAGTAGTTAGATTTGATACGAACAGCTTGCTCAGCTGAAACAAGTGCTTCTGGATACTTTTTTAACTTCAGTAAGACATCGCTGCGGTTAGTCCAAGTTACAGCCTCTTTGGGATTAATCGAGAGCGCTTGGTCACACGCCGCTAGAGATTCTTCATATTTTTTTTCATTCTTCTGTAATTCACAAAGACTCGCCCAGTAATCAAAGTCTTTTATTTCCGGTTCAGCTAGCCCCCTCTTGGGTAAGTAAATTGTAAACAATAAGCTGTAAAAAACGAATCCTGAAAAGAATAGGGTCAAAAATCGGGTTTTTTTATTTTTTAAGACATCCGTATTAATACTTATCTCTTTGATGAGGGGATTGATCATATCCTTTACAGTAGTTAATTCGCACCTATGTTTATTGATAATAGAATAAAATAATTCTAGCAAAACCGTATATTTAATTTTAACTAGACTAAACAACGGTCAAAATTAATAAAAAATGTATTTCTAGAGCTATAACCTATGATTTAGCAACGGAAAGTTAACCAAAAATTTCAGGTTATCAACACCAATACCGTGCGGCAATAGTTGGCAGCAAGCATCGATTTCAAGCCCCACCCAATGCGACATGAAATGGAAAAAACTTGGCAAACGGCAACCCCTATTCAACGGACTCATTGAACAGCTCCGCGAGCGTCTAACGCTTAATAGATTCTCCTGTGCAGTAGAGATAAAGCGTTGTCCAGAGTATAATAAATAGTCTGTACTGCAATCTGTACTCAGGGCGAGAAAAACAGTAATGTCCCTTCCCTATCTAATCTTTCTTCGTCATGTAATATAAATAATCCGGATAATCAGAGCGTTCAAAGGTTGATAAAGCTAGGATAGACTAAGAGCGAATGGGCTTTTAGAAAACCAAAACTTAGCGCTCATTCTCTAGCTGTTCAGCGATCGATGTCTGAAGAACTAGAATCGAACGGATGAGGAAGTCAACAACACAGCCAACAGACAATGTTTGAATTGATTGAATCCCCAACAACCCAACATATTTCGGCTACAGAGCCTGATTGGAGTCGTGAAGTGTGTGAGTGCTGGTGGAACCCCTCGCGACAACTACTCAAATCAATCCGTGAGTATCAAAAGTGGCAGAAACGAGGTGGAATTATCGGGCGTCTTTTCTGTAAATGGAACGTACTCCAGCATCGATTCTGGAGTATTGTCACTGCTGCCGATATTCCCATAAACTGCCAAATTGAAGGGGGATTGCTTCTGACTCATCCGACTGGTGTTGTGATTCATCCGGATGCCTCTATTGGCCCCAATTGCTTGATTTTACAACAGGTAACAGTTGTGGCAGGGGTAAAAATTGGTGGTCATGTTGATATTGGTGCTGGTGCCAAAATTATTCGTCCTGTCACCATTGGCAACCATGCGAAGATTGGTGCGAATGCTGTGGTAATATATGACGTACCAGAGGGAGCTACGGCGATTGGGGTGCCTGCAAAACTCATCCAAGCTTCCTAGTGCAGGCTTACAGCAATCACCCACCTGTAAAAATTATTCCCCTGCCTCTCCGGCTGCTCTGAGGAAAGCTTCGGTGCTTCCCTTCCTCATCGGTACTGGTGCAAAGCTGATGCAGAGGGGATCTAGCTAATCGAGGAAAAGCCTTGGTGCAGAAGAGTATTACGTTTCGGCCTAGTTAGGAGGGTACGAAGACTTTGTCAACGCCACATCAATACTTTTTTCAAAATTCTCCGGTGAGAGTAATAACAGTGGGAGAGTAAGTCTTGAAAAACGTCTGTTTTACCGATTGTCTTACGATCGCTTCTCATATCGTTGTGCTTTATTCCTTCGATGGAGAAATCCCCAAACGAGCCAATAGCAAGGCTTTTAAAATTCTTGCATCCAAAATCTAACATCCAAAAGGGTATCCGTTGCTTCCTCCCTAGACAGCCTTAAGGCATGGGTATGCCAAACTCCAGCGAACGTCATTTCTCTACAAATTGGTGCAAGTCTGTACTCGGTAATTGTTAAAGACTTAATAAAGTTTGCTTGAATTTGTTGCTGTTGTCAGCAAATTGCAATAGTATTCACATAGGTAATACAAGTCATACAACGTATGACATGCTCAAGAGTCTACAGAATGAAAGCCTTAGACTGGCAAGCACAGTCTTCTGGCAGATAGTGGGCTACCAGGTAAGCACAGCAGGGTTATCTAGGGTTATCTACTTGTTCAGCTTCAATTGAATAGACCTTCAATTGTCCTGGGATTGAAGTCACAACTGAAGCTTGCCTTAGTGCGTAGTGGAATAGTTGACCTCTTAGTGAGAGCTTGTGTCATCCCTAGTTTGCTATAAACGTGGGCAATTCTGTACTGACTGTGTGGAGTTTGATCTGAAATGTGGTTGAAGCGGTTGCGTAGCAGACGCTCAGAAAGAATATTCCTACTCCTTCAAAGAAGCCTAGCTCTAAATGTGTTGCGACGAAGAGTCCTAAGGCTATCCTCTTGATTCCTACTCTTCGATGACGCTTTGCTGCGATTGTCCTTACGCGCTACTTGTAAAGCTCTGCAAATGAGTCGTGTCAGTGGAAGCTGCAACCTACTGCGTCAACAAAAAACACCAAGTATCGACGGAAAACGAGCATCAAACTTACTATAGCTAGCTCTTCACATCGATTTTGTTAACATTGAGGGTTCTTTTAGGGTCATATAAATGTTCTCAGAATTCAAAGCCTTGAAAGAATTAAATGTTAGAGAGAGCAATCCTTATTAAGTTATCCAGAGATATTTTATGAACAGTACAGGTTTTGTTCCAACTATGACTTGTATGACAGAACAACTATTTCTTCCCGAAATGAATTGTCAAGCTACTCCAATGCGATCCAATAACAAGAATATAGAAACACGAGAAGAGCATACATTTTTGTCTTCCCTTGCTCTCGAAGTAGATGATATATTTTTTAGCCTACGTAAAGCCGATCAGATCATTCGCCGTGAACTAAATATCCTTATAAATAAAAAAGATAAAGACTTGAAAAAAGTCTTAGTGGCTCCTATTAATGAAGAAAGATTCAAAAAAATAATTGAGGAATTACCGACTCATCAAATCTTAGTAGATGAGTATGTAGTCTATATGTTAGAAAACCCAAACAACAGTATATTTAGGCTGATTAGGGAATTCAACGAATATATAGAAAAAAGAAATAGTGAAATAGAATTTTGTCAGTCTATTAAATTAATGGCAATAGATGAAAAACTAGTTCATTATATCCGCCAACTAGGAGCAATGATTTACCACTTAAATATTCATTTAAATTTATTAACGGTATTACTGAAAAACGCATCTGTAGTGGCGGAAACCCAGCAGGCAACTATCAGAGAGAGCCAGGACGTTGTGACTGAATATATGGTCAATAAGTGGGGTGAGCAGCAACAGAATGTGAGGTTTATAGAGGTAACTCTTGAAGGGGCATACGCCATTGTGACTTGGGCAATAGAAGACCTGAGAGGAGACGCTATTTTGCTTCGAGATGAAGGCTACTGGCAGCTGATCAATATTAGTACCGGGATGTTCGGGATTAAGGATTTTGAAAATGTAAATGTACCGTTAGACATAGCTCAGCGTATGCTGAGACTGCATCACCAAAAGCTTGGGTATTAGTAAGCTGAGTGCCAGTTTACTTTCTATGGGTTAAGAGGAGAAGCGATCGCACTCTCCAAAGTGACACTGATTTAATTTCCACCTAGGAAAGGCGGGGAGTGGGAGAGCCACAATTCCCCCGATTGCTGCATCCTCCCCTTATGAGACAGGCTTTCTTAGAGAGTTGACCACTTAATCCAATCGGCAAAATTTGCGATCGCGATCTGAGGCTGGGTCTTGCCAGGAATAAGCAAAATGGCTCACCGAACCAATCTGCGGTACCTCTTGGCGCAGTGCTCGCATCTGGACTTCCAGGGCTGGACGATTGCTAACAGACCTTCCCCAATCTCCTGCCAATACCGGTATCACCTGAGTACCAGGGGCCGCCCGACTCACAACTCGCTTGACCAAATCATCAATGCACCGAGTGCTACCACAGACTCCGTAAGACATCGGATACCACTCTAGGGAACTGGGAAATCGATCCCAAGGCTGTAGACGAGAATCATACCCGACTTGACCAACCGCTTGATTGCCGTCTGGGAAAAATACAGCTCCCGCTTTTATCCCAGCACGCTTGGCTGGGAGAGTTGCTAAGTTTAAAAAGTCCAAAATCCCTTGAGCCGCGTGAGCAACACTGAGCTGCCAGAGTTGCCATTGCAGAGATGCCAATGAGTCTCCTGGTGAGGGAGTTCGACCCTGCCACAAAGGAGTTGCCTCCTCTGGATAAAGTTGATTCACGCTTGCCAAATCGCTAGCATTAATGGAACCCTTACTGATGTAGCGCTGAATTAACTCTCGTCCTTTCCGGTTGAGGGCGCGGTCATATAGAGCTTGTTTTGCCGCCTCACTATAAATCCACAAATCCTCCACTCTGGCGGCGACGGAATCACTCCCTGTACCACGGGGATACCGAATGTAATCGAACAAAATTCCATCGGGGCGTCGCTTCAAGATACCCTGAACAACTTGGTAGTAGTCAGTCTTGGCTTGCATGTTGTAAGGGTCAACAAAAACTTGAGAGCCGTCTGGGACGTAAGACACGCTCGTCTCTCCCCTACCATTACGAGCTAGCATCCCCTGGCGGTCTGCGCGCTGAGCGTAGGAATAGCCAAAATTCATGGTATACAACCAGGCATAAACCCGCATACCCCGCTCATGCCCTTTTTGAATCATCTGCGCCAACAGGTCGGTTTTGTCAGTCCCTGGCGTCCGCACAACAGAGGGCCAAGCTGTTTGGTTATCAGACATCGGTAAGAGTACCTGACCGTCATAAAACACTTCAACGTTGACCTGGTTATAGCCTCGGTTAACCAGACGGTCTAAGATATCATCAATCCCTCCAGAGCGAGCATCACAGGGGTATAAGCGCAGCCAAATGGACTGGGTATTGGGCCAAGTTCGAGAGCGGCATTGCCGCAAGTAATCGGCGTGTTGCTTTACGAGGGCCTTGTAGCGCTTGTCGGAGTCGGTGTTGCCTTTTAACGCGCCAATACGTAAGTTTTCTTTTTGGGTGATCGCCTCGTTGGGCAACTGGCAATAGGCCGTTGTTTGAGCCTGAGCTGTTTGCATCAACCAACACTGACTGACCAAGCTACTACTAGTCAAGAGGGCGACAACCAAGCGGCGATGCAGACGCCTCCACTGTCGCGCCCTTTGGAGAGAACTGTTAGACATTTCTACAAACACCACACCTACAAACACCACAAAAAATACAGAGAGTTGGCGTCCTCAGTCTTCGCAGACTGCTAACCAATTGGAAATTTTAGAGTTTTCCAGCTATTTTCCGCTTTCACCTCTTTTACCCATTGTTCCGGACGCAGACAAAAAAAGAAATCGTATCAGAGATTGCGCCAATCTAAAAGCAAAAAGAAGGGTTTGACGGATCAAACCCTCCAAGGATATAAAATCTAAGGATAAATACCCCTGCCATTAAGTGGGGTGTTAGCGTGAATTGTCTTCTTGACGGGTAGCTCAGCTTAGGGAGTTCTAAGCGGGGTACTCTCTGGCCTTTGAATCGCTAGCGTTTAGCGAAGAAGGCTAGCGCTAACGCACAAGCGGGACGGAGTAGCACACCCTCGGAATGTCAGTCGGATAACTCTAAGCGCCTCGCTTCAGGGCGCTCTCGACCTGCCGGAATTCCTGTTCTAGGCGATTCTTCAACTTTTGCGGTAAGGGACGGTTAGGGTAAGAGCTATAATGACCCGCTAAAGAATTCAAAGCTGTTCGCATCGTGGTGAAAGAGCTGAGGTTAGTCACTGAGCTATCTCGCCGATAGCGGGAGGCAAACTCATTAATTGCTCCACGCGCTTTTGATTGAGCTTCTGCTTTGTCTGGTGCATCCTCCGGTAATTCAATGGCTGTTCTCAAGTTTTGCAACAAGGCCAACGTATCTTGGCGATAATCTCCAGTCAAACCTGCAACACTGGTTGAGGAACACCCCATTAGACCAATCACAACAACCAAAATGAGGGCAACAAGACGTGATATATAGCGCTTCATCAGCATGATTCACAACAAACGGATTTTCAAAATTAGAACCTATCCTATCTTGGATTGGTGCTTTCGGGGATCGCCTTACCTGTATTACACCCACACTCCACGTTCTGCTTCCATCTATCACGGAAATTAGAGACTAAGTAATAGAGAATCGAAGAGCAATTACTATTTTTGACGTTTGACTGTTGAGCTTTATGTGCTTAAGCACCTTTATCAGCTGATAGCGCAATATTTAGTAACCAATTGTTAGAAAACGATACCTCTTGAGATGTTGATTAATCCTGTAAAACGCAATACAATGATATTCTAATGTAATTCAAACGTATTTCATGTAAGTCGGCCTAATTCAGTTTCAGGGTTACAAAGGCACCTATATAAAAACTGAAACTGGAACGGGGGAACCATTTATGGGGCGCATCTTCTGTTTCAATCTCTTCTTCATTTAAGGAGATGAAAGGAGACGGACATCTCTCAGTCCTAGCCCGTCAGCTAACTCCGTCGGCATCGAGAAGAGACTGGAAGCTCAGCATTATTAATTAATGTTTGTGTTTTCGTCAGTGTCCTTGGCTGGTACTAGTCCGATTCGTTGACCTGTCCTTGACTCTGAGAAGATGACTATATCAATCGTACCTCCTGAGTTCAAGCCAGGGCAGCTACTCATGAGGTGAAAAAGTATCATGCTTATCAATGAAAAGAGCCGTCTTGCGTTGATTTCTGTTAGTGGCGACCCAGCCGCAGAAATTGGAAAAGAAGAGGCCGGTGGGCAAAACGTTTATGTGCGTCAAGTTGGATTAGCACTAGCTAAACAGGGTTGGCATGTGGATATGTTTACTCGCCGAATCGATCCCGATCAAGCGAATATTGTTCAACATGAGCCTAATTGCCGCACAATCCGATTAACGGCTGGACCAGCAAAGTTTATTAATCGAGATCAGGTCTTTGGCTATCTGCCAGAGTTTGTACAGCAATTTCAGGCATTCCAGGAACAAGAAGGATACCAGTATCCCTTGGTGCATACCAATTATTGGTTATCTTCTTGGGTCGGGATGGAACTGAAAAAGCTCCAACCTTTGAAACAGGTGCATACTTACCACTCGTTAGGAGCGGTTAAGTATCGGGCTGTGAGTAACCTTCCTGCGATCGCTTCGACGCGGTTAGCAGTGGAAAAAGCTTGTCTGGAGACAGCGGATCGGATTATTGCGACAAGTCCTCAAGAAGAGGAACATATGCGGAATCTGGTTTCTTCTAAAGGAATGATTGAAATCATTCCCTGTGGTACAGATATCGAGCGGATGGGCTCGATCGCACGAAAAGAGGCGCGGGAACAACTGGGGATTCCACCGGAAGCCAAGGTGGTGCTGTATGTGGGTCGATTCGATCCACGTAAGGGAATCGAAACTTTGGTCAGGGCGATTGCTCAATCCCGGTGGAACGGCAATACCAATGTGCGGTTGATTATTGCGGGTGGTTTCCGTCCAGGTCAAAGTGACGGTATGGAGTGCGATCGCATCAAAGCTATTGTTAAAGAACTCGGCCTAGAGGCGATGACCTTCTTCCCTGGACGACTCACGGATGCTGAGCTACCCAGTTACTATGCAGCCGCCAATGTGTGTGTAGTTCCCAGTCACTATGAACCCTTTGGGCTGGTCGCCATTGAAGCTATGGCTTGTGGGACGCCCGTAATTGCCAGTAAAGTGGGCGGCTTGCAGTTTACTGTTATCCCAGAAGTTACAGGATTACTGGTGCCACCCCAAGATGAAGCCGCCTTTGCCCAAGGGATTGACCGCATCCTGAGCAATCCCGCTTGGGCAGACCAGTTGGGTGAAATTGGTCAACAACGGGTAGAAATTGCGATGAGCTGGGAGAGCGTTGCTCGTAGGCTTAATTCTGTTTACAGTAAACTGATGTCTCAAGTGGCTGTCAAATCTGTTCAAAAACCGCAGGTGGCGGCGTAATACACTTTATACCAAATCCGACTCGTACACTCCTTTAATTTTTTGGGTAATGGGTAATGGATAATGAGAAGTCCCAACCCCTTACCCGTTAAATAATAAGAGGGTGAGCAAAACGGATTTGGTATTACTCAAAAACAGTGAGTACTCAGCCGTCCGCAGGGGTCACTCAATCACGGGTCGCTGTCACTTTTAACCGAATCGTCCGCTTACATAGTCTCTAGTCGCTTCTTGCTGTGGGTTTTGGAAGATATTTTCCGTGTGATCGCATTCCACCAAATAGCCCATTTTCCCACCCTTTTCAGTTGCCTTGGCATTAAAAAAGGCAGTCATATCAGCCACTCGCGTGGCTTGCTGCATATTGTGAGTCACAATCACAATGGTGTAGTTTTCCTTGAGCTGATGCATCAATTCCTCGACCTTGAGTGTAGAGATCGGGTCAAGGGCGGAGCAAGGTTCATCCATCAATACTATATCTGGGTTAATGGCGATCGCACGGGCAATACACAACCGTTGCTGCTGTCCTCCGGATAGCGCCATTCCATTTTGCTTGAGTTTGTCTTTGACCTCATCCCAGAGTGCAGCTTGCTGCAAGGATCGCTCTACTAACTCATCCAGATTACCTTTGTAGCCATTCACTCGCGCCCCATAAGCAATATTGTCGTAAATTGATTTCGGGAAAGGATTCGGCTTTTGGAAAACCATACCAATCCGCCGTCGCACTTCTACTGGATCGACATTGGGCGCGTATAGGTCTTGGTCATAATAATAAACTTTGCCTTCTACACGGAATCCATTGATTAAATCGTTAAGACGGTTAAAGCATCGGAGCAAGGTGCTTTTGCCACAACCAGACGGACCAATGAAGGCCGTTACCCGGTTTTTGGGAATGTTAAGATTAACACCTTTAACCGCTAAAAATTTTCCATAGTAGATATCAAGATTTTCTGCCCGTAGCACGGTTTCAGTTTGATGGTTAGCGTGATGATGAAAGCTGGCAGTTTTCTGATTAGAAGGCATAAAATATCCAACCTGGATGTTGTGTTTAGATTCCGATACAGGAGTGCGCCGTTCCTAGCTGTTGTTTGTAAACCTTTAAAAACTTATCCTTAGCTCCGACACAGGAAAGTGGCCTATGTACTGCTTTATCATTATGAAAGCCACCACTGCGTTATTTCCTCTTTCCAGCTGCATAAATTCAAC